>JALSMA010000012.1 GCA_026988015.1 Desulfobulbaceae bacterium
CTCTTCTGAAGGCCGCGCTTTCTCAGCCAAAAAGCAAACCGAGTGATATCTTTCCCACCTTTTTGGCTGAGAAAGGGCGGCTACCGCTATCGTGTTATTATGTCAATATATTTATGCGTTTTTTTTTTGTTAAATTTTATTGTTTTTATGCGGATGTAATTTAAGTTAAATCTCAGACTACATCAGCACGAAACTCTAAATTCCAGACAGGTGAGTATACTTATGAATACTATTGATACTATAGCGGTTTGTTCCCGGTCCTTTTCCTTAAATGAAATTTTGCGGCAAGAGCTGCTACAGCGGTATAAGAATGTAACCTTTAACGATGAAGGTACCAAACTTGAAGGTGAGGTTCTGGTTGATTTTCTGCGAGGACATAGCAAGGCTATTACTGCCCTTGAAGTGATAGACGATTCGGTTCTTGCAAAGCTCTCCGGCCTTGGTGTTATAAGTAAGTACGGTGTCGGTCTTGATATGATAGACATGGATGCCATGCGGAACCATGGCGTTAGGTTGGGATGGAAGGGCGGTGTTAACAGGCGTTCGGTTTCTGAGTTGGTCATTTCATTTGCAATTGCCCTGTTACGTCATGTGATGGCGGCTAATAGAGAGGTTCTGTCCGGAATCTGGCGACAGCATATGGGTGGGTACCTTTCCGGTCGAACGGTGGGGATTATAGGTTGTGGGCATATCGGTAAGGATCTTGTTCAAATGCTCCAGCCATTTGGGTGTCCCATCCTTGTAAATGATATTCAGGATTACTCTGATTTTTATGAGCAATATGGTGTTCAAGCGGTTTCCATAGAAGACCTTCTGGCTCAAGCTGATGTCGTGACCCTTCACGTGCCTCTCGATGGTTCCACCCGAAATATTCTTACTGCTGAACGGTTGGCTCTGATGAAAACGGAAGCAATTTTGATAAATGCTGCACGAGGTGGCCTGGTGGACGAAGAAGCTTTAAAAGTAATGCTCAAAGAGGGGCAGCTTGCAGCAGCGGCATTTGATGTTTTTGCTGTTGAGCCCCCTCAGGATACAGAGTTACTTGAATTACCAAACTTCATTGTGACACCGCATATAGGAGGGAGTGCCAGGGAGGCTATACTTGCTATGGGACGGGCCGCCATTGAAGGCCTTGATAACAATAATCCTGTTTGAAATGGTTTGCTGTAAAGAGAACTTATGAAGATTGTTGTGATCAATTCAAATGGCCCCATGGGAAGTTCTGTTGTTGGAGCAATAGTAGAAAAGTTTGGGTATCTCAATGCACCTGTCAGGAATCTTGGATTAAACCGGTGTTTGCTGAGTGGAAGCAATACAGATATGGGTAGCTTTAAGCAGAGTTTCCTGAAAACCTATGTTTTCCAAAGCAGGAAGGTGAAATTAGGGGGGGTAAGTATGGTTGACAGGGATACCGGCCCTTCTCTTGCTGTTATTGATGACTCGAGAATAGAACAGGAGATAGCAACAATAAAACAAAAGGAGTTTGATAATATTGCTGAACTGTATGAAACATTAAGGGATGCGTATGCAAAGGCAATTATATACAAAAAAATCCATTTTGAGAATGGTAAACACATCGAATACACAACATACTTTGATAAGTATCCCACGATAAAATTGTATGATGCGTATATAGCAGAATTTGGTGAAGTTTGTTTTATCCATATGCACCGTGACTTTGTGGGGTGGGTGGAGTCCGTTATGTCGCAGTATTTCTCAGGGAATCGGCGATGGCGTATTATACTGCTTCATGCCTTGCGTAGTCGATACCTTGAGTATGAAGCAAAAACCAAAAACTGCCCGGGATTGCATCTGGATTTTGAATCGCTGTTTACTTCAGAAAAAAAACAGGTTTTTAATAAAATCGCATCATCACTTGGAGAATCTGCCTCCGGTATAGACTGGGAAAGTGAATCGTATGATCTTTATGGAAAGCTGAAAGATTATTCATCAACTTTCACCTTAGCGGATGCGGAAGGAACATACCTCTCTTCCGGTACCCGTTGGTTTGTAAGATATTGCCTGAGAAAAAGAAGAATAACCCGCATACATGATCTGGTTTTTTATCTATTTTGTCTGGTTGATGTCAGTAGGTTTTTAATAAGAAAAAAAGATGGAAACAAACCCAAAATAATATCATGAAGATGTCTTTTTTTCATTACTTTCAATATTTCAAGCGAGAGGCGGGGAGTAAGATTTACCTTTTTATCCTTCTGTCCGTTGTTGCTGCAGGGCTAGATGGATTAGGTATTACAGCTCTTGTCCCCCTTATATCTCTGGATTTTACCGGAGAGGTGAGCAGTGATATGGTCTCGCGTCTGATTTACTGGCTGTTTTCTTTCACTGGTGTTGTGCCTAGTGTCAGGAGCGTTCTTGTTTTTATCCTGATTATATTCTTTGTTAAGTTTCTCTTCAATTTCTCCCAGCTGGTTGTCAGCTCTTACATAACCACATGGCTGGGAGAACATTTGAAACGTAAAAACGCTGTAGCCTACAGCAATATGACCTACAGGTACTACACCACCACCAAAATAGGATTTTTGAATAATCTACTGACCACAGAAGTGGTTACTGTTGTGGGATGTTTTAAAAAACTTGCGCAGGTTGTGGTCTTTTCTTGTAATTTGGTAGCTTATCTTGCTTTCTCTTTTGTGGTTAACTGGCAATTGACAGTTATGGTTCTGATGGTCGGGCTTGTTTTAAATATCACCTATAGAAAAATAAGGAGTGCGGCAGCCAGGATTTCTTACAGTATTACAAAAGTAAACGCCGAAACACAAAGTATACTTATTGAGTTTATCAGTAATTACAAATATCTGAAAGCAACATCCCACGCCTCTCACTATCTTAAACATTTATTCCCTGTGTTACGTAAGAGCAGGATCCTGAATTTTAAGAATAAAGTCTATGATAGTTTTACTATTACCACATTTGATTTTTTTAAAATAGTTGTTCTGGTGGGCTCTTTGGCATTTATGGTTGAATTTAATGATGCCAAAATTACGGAATTGATCGTTCCTCTGGCATTAATAGCGAGAAGCCTTGGGATGATCCTGAGTTTACAGTCTTCCTGGCAGGCATTTGTTAGTAAGTCCGGTAGTATTGTGGTGCTTGAGGAAGCAGAGAAACAACTGAGACTAAATTCAGAGGAGTTGCACGGAGATGTCGTCAAAGCTTTTGAAGGGACTATAAAACTGTCAGCGGTGAGTTACTCTTTCGAACGTGACAAGGTTCTTGATAATATAAATATAAAAATTAAGAAGGGGATGTGTATAGGTCTGGCAGGCCCATCCGGGTCGGGGAAAACTACACTGGTGGATATCCTTGTTGGTTTGTTGGAACCAACTGAAGGGACGGTTGAATTTGATGGAGTGGCGTACTCCAGGTTAAACAAAGAAAGTTTACGATCCCATTTTGGATATGTGACTCAGGATCCTGTCATTTTTAATGACTCAATAGCTAATAACATTACATTCTGGGATAATTGCATCTCATCTGAAAAAAAACTAAGTGAAGCTATAACATTAGCTGGTTGTGCAAGTTTTGTCTCAGTTTTACCTGAAAAAGAACAGGCAATGGTTGGTGATAAAGGGGTGAAACTATCAGGCGGCCAGAGGCAGCGAATTTCAATAGCACGTGAAATATATTCCAATTCTGATATCATAGTTTTTGATGAGGCAACGGCTTCTCTTGATAGTGAGTCTGAACAAATTATTCAGGACAGTATTGAAAAACTTCGGGGAAATAAAACCATGATCATAATTGCCCACAGATTGTCTACCTTGAAAATATGTGACATGATCCATGTAATCGATAAAGGCTCAATAGTTGAGGAAGGTACGTGGGATGAATTGTTATGTTCTGAGACGTTGTTTTCAGAAATGTGTAGAAAGCAGGGGATAATTTCCTAGAAGATCAACTGGTAACTATTGAAAGTACAATGACTGATAAACATATTTTAGTAATTGGGACAGGAAGTGTCGGGAAGAGGCATGCCCGGAATTTACATGAACTCGGTTGTTCAATAAGCTGCGTTGACCCTCGGAATGACAGGCTGACTGAAGCTATAGATCAGGAAGGGATGAAGTTGCTCGGTAGTTATAGCTCTCTTCAGGAAGCGTTAATGCACTCTTCATATGATGGTGCTGTTGTAGCATCACCACCGGTGTACCATGTTCAACAGTCTGTTGAATGCTTGAGAAAAAATATACCTGTCTTGTTGGAAAAACCCGTTGCTCCCAATCTACAAGATGCCGAGTTGCTCGAAGCTGAGGTTAAGGATTCAGATGCTCAGTTGTTACTTGGCTATACCTGGCGTTGGTGGCCCTCTTTGTTGAGAATAAAGGAAATGCTTGACAGAGGTGTTGTGGGGAAATTACTACATGTCACCTATGTAATGTCTGCACACTTGGCCGATTGGCATCCCTGGGAACGGTACCAGGATTTTTTTATGTCCAATCAGGAGCAGGGGGGAGGAGCTCTTTTAGATGAAAGTCATTGGATTGATCAGATGTTATGGGTTCTTGGGGGGGGGCCTCTGGAAGTAATGGGTAGAGTTGAAAAGATAAGCAGTCTTCAAATCAGTTCAGATGACAATGTTGATATTCTCGCTACATACTCAAATAATATACGAGTATCTCTTCACTTGGATCTTTTTGGACGCCCCCATGAAAAATCTATTAAATTCGTTGGGGAAGAAGGGACCATAGTATGGAAAGTGGACGAAATTCTTGTTGGTAAATCCATGGATGATGAATGGGAAAAAGAAAGTTTTTCATCAGATCGTAATGATATGTTCATGTCTGTTGCCCAAGAATTTTTGGCTATTGTAAATGGTGATACTCTTCCCAGCTGCACCATTCATGATGGTGTTCAAGTTTTAAGAATAATCGAAGCGGTACGTCGGAGCAGTGCAACGGGCGCAACAGTCAAGTTGAGGCCAATGTGATGGATCTGGATTCGATAAATATACTGGCAGTTGTACCAGCTCGTGGGGGGAGTAAGGGGATACCCAAAAAGAACCTCTGTAAGGTTGGAGGAATTTCACTTATAGGGCATGTTGGAAAGGTTATTCAACAGTTACCATGGATCAATAAGACAGTTATTTCTACAGATGATCTGAACATGGCAAAAGAAGGTTTGTTGTATGGCATAGATGCACCCTTCCTAAGGCCTGACGAATTAAGTTCAGATAGTGCAACTGGTGTGGACACATGGAGACATGCATTTATGGAAGCTGAAAAGTATTACAATATGTGTTTTGATGTTTCGATCTACCTGGAGCCAACAAGTCCTTCTAGAATAGCAGAAGATGTCGAACGAACCGTGTTGATGTTGGCAGATAATAAAAATAAAGCTGCTGCAACAGTTAGCAGGACCCCGGGTTCCTATACACCTCACAAAACTTTAACCATAAATGAGAATGGTCAAGTTGGTTTTTATTTGAAAGAAGGAAAAAAATTCAGTATTCGTCAGAATATTCCTTCGTATTATCATAGGAATGGCATCTGTTATGCCATAACCCGCGAGGCTCTTTTAGAACGTGATTGTATTTTAAGTGAAAATTGTGCTGCTGTCGTAATAGATAGACAGGTTGTCAATATTGATGAGCCTTATGATTTGGAGTATGCACGATTTCTTTTCAGTAATACAAGTTAATTTAACTATCTGTTAATATATGAAATTTGAGAGGATTGAAAGTGACGAACACCCATATAAGTGGTGTTTTGTTGAAATCTTATCGAAGAAGGATGGACGATTCTGGTCTATATAGTTTCTTTAATAAGATTTAGAAGATTTTGTATGTGGTGTTTTTTATAGGGTCCTCCATCTTTGTTATTTCGCCGTGTCGATGAAAACACTTGTTTCCTTCTATATATGAACCATATATACAGTAAAATTAATTCTCGTTTACAGTTTCTGTTACAATGGACACTGAACAAACTGTTTTATAAATTTGTTGATTGTGGCTTTTTTAGATTGTCGGCAATTGTGTTGGCTATGCTTACAAAAACAGTCAACCATAAAAGAGAAGCTAAGAGAATACTTTGTATAGGAAGTCTTGCTTCTTTACATGATATATCTGCCCTTATTGAGAAGAGCAATATCCATCAATATCTTTACCTTAAAAGGTTCTACTTTGGTTATATTTTAAAGAAATATGTTGATGTCTCAGAAATGACAGCAGATAACTACCATATCTCTAAGTTGTATGAAAAACCAAGAGAAAAAGTATTTAAACAGTTGTCTGTTTTATTTCCTGTTTTAAAGAGGATATTGCAGTTTGATGCAATAATGACCAGTAATTTTGGATATACAGAACAACAGGAATTTATTGCTGTTGCTAGAAAAAATGGAACGCCAGTTGTTGTATTGTATAAAGAAGGACTTGGGAATAGACGAACCTTGACTGCAATGGCGAAAAGTTATAAGCACCGTGTGAGCCAGTGTGATCTGTTCCTCTGTTATAATGAAAACATTAAGAATGCATTGTTGAAGCATAATGTTGAAGGATTGAACAATAATAACGTAGTCGTTACAGGTTTTCCACGACTGGATTTATATACTGTTCAGGTTCCCCAAGAGTCTTTAAAACAATTGACATTCTTTTCATTTATAGCAGAAGATAAATTTAGTTATATTGTTGATGACGATGGCGTTCTTTCGTTAATAAGAAAGAAAAATATTTTGTTTCATGAAGCTGTGATAAGATTTGCGATTGAACACCCTGAATACAAAGTAGTTATTAAAACAAAGATGTCCGAGCGTGACTTACTATATGCTGAAGAAATAAAGGAAAATTATTTAAGAGATGTGGGATCCCCTAGTAATTTACTGATAACGAATGAAGGAAATGCTATGGATTATATCATTCAATCTCATATAGTCCTAGGGGCGAACTCTACAGTTTTGATTGAAGCCTTAGTCGCTGATAGGGTTGTAGTATCGTTAAGCTTCAGTGAGTTTTTTGATGATTCGTCATGGGATCTCTTTGAGGGATATGAACACTTATTGACCTATATATCTTCCTATGAGGAGCTACTTGGAGTTATAAATAATAAGCATAGAAATCTTGTATACGATAAAAAGGCTCTAGATCCTCTTTTTAAGAATTTTATTTACAGTGCAGACGCTATGGCATCAGTAAGGGTTGAAAAAGCTGTTTCTCAATTACTCCATTGAACTTTATTTTGTAATTATGGGATTTAGTATGAATTTTTCTGGGGATTCCTTTAAGGGAAAGCTTAATGTTCTGCTGTTTTCCTGCATTTGTCACCGGAAGTGAGATGAAACTGCTATATCTTGCCAAAACAGCTATTCCAGCACGTACTGCAAACTCTCTCCATGTAATGAAGATGTGTCAGGCCTTTGCTAATAATGGTCATGATGTGTGGCTTAATGTGTTGAGTGAAAAACAAGCTGATTCAGTAGCCTCTCCCGATGTTTTTCAGTTCTACAACGTTGATACTTGTTTTCGTATCGTTGCAACCCGTCTTTTTCCTGACAATGGTAATAAACTGCGATTTCTTTTGTCTCATTTTCTGGTAATTCCATATCTTATCAGGACATTAAGGGAAGTTAAGCCAGATTTAGTCTATGGTCGTGACATCTTTAGTTGCTATGTTGCTGCATGTTTTGGGTATAATGTTATTGCTGAATCCCATTTCCCTTTGTGGCATGGTAAGGTAGCAGCTTTCGCATTTAAAGGTTTACAAAAAAAAGCTACTTTTAAAAAATTAATTGTTATTTCAGAGGCCTTGAGAAGAGTATATCTCGATTATTACTCTGGACTTTCCCCTGAACATGTACTGGTAGCTCACGATGGGTCTGATCCCGTTGATGGTGACGGTGTTGTTGAAAAAAAGTTTTGTGAAGCTTCAGATAGATTACAGGTCGGTTACGTGGGACATCTCTATAAGGGAAAAGGTGTTGAAGTTATTGCCGCCATTGCACCTCAAATGCACAATGTAGATTTTCATATTATCGGTGGTCTCGATGAGGATATCAAAAACTGGAAACAGCGAATTACCACAGATAATGTTACGTTTCACGGTTTTGTTCAGCAAGGGGAACTTCCTGCCTATATTAGCGGTCTTGATGTATGTCTTTTGCCCAATCAATACAAAGTCCTGGCCCATGGTGCTGATCCTGCAAAGATTACCAAGAATATTTCTCTGTTCACTTCACCGCTGAAAATGTTTGAATACATGGCATATGGAAAGGCAATTATTGCATCAGATCTGCCTGTACTGCGAGAGGTGTTGAATGGTGATATTGCCATATTAGTGAAACCTGATGATTATCATGGCTGGATTGACGCCATAAACAGTCTTCAGGATGAAAACTTGCGTACTACTCTGGGTAATACTGCCCGGGAGGTGTTTCTCAAAAAATACACCTGGCAGAAAAGGGCAGAATCTGTACTTGTTGCGTAGTGGTGCATTGCACACTATAAGTAAGGTATGGAGAATCATAGCAGTGTAGAAAGTCCTGGAAAGAAAACTATCCTTTTTATTATCGGAGGATTAGGTATTGGAGGGAAAGAGCGGCAACTTGTTGAGTTGATCCATGGATTGCCACAGGAACGTTACAGATGCCACCTGCTGGTAAAAAAACATGATGCTTATTATTTAAGCAAGATTTCCGGACAGTTGTCATCATTTTGTTCTCTTGATCGTGACAGTTTCCGTCTGTTTGATTTTGTAACCATTGCCCGTCATATCACCAGGATTAAGCCCGATGTGGTCTGCAGCTGGGTTAATATAGCCAGCCATTTTTCTTTGCTGGCCAAGTGCTTCACCAGACATCCCTATCAACTGATCAACTGCTGTATTCGTAATGCGCCGGTTCGGTTACCTCCTGCGCTCAAATTTGAGCGACTCATGTATTCGGTGTATGGCACTGTTGTCGCCAATTCCAAAGCGGGGCTGGCTGCCTATGGCCAGGAAGGCAGGAAAGGTCGATATGTCCTCTACAATGGTTTTGATCTCGGTCGTGTGCCCGCGTGTAATAGATCGGAAGCCAGGAAGAAGCTTGGGTTGGATGATAAACAGTTTCTTGTTGTCATGGTTGCAAGCCTGTCAAAATTAAAAGATCATAAGACCTTGCTGAAGGCTGCTGTTATCTGTAAAGAACAGTCGGAAAAAATCCATTTTCTTTTGGTGGGTGACGGGACTGAACGGGAGGGACTTGAGGTGTGGTGTCAAAAGAATAAACTTGGCTCAACCGTTTCCTTTCTTGGCAGGAGAAATGACGTTGAACTTTTTTTTAAGGCATCGGATATTTCGGTCCTATCCTCTACTGCCTGGTTTGGTGAAGGAATATCTAATTCTATACTGGAGTCCATGGCATGTGGAACCCCGGTCATTGCTTCTGATTCGCCAGGTACCAGAGAGGTGATCGAAGATGGGAAAAATGGATTTTTATTTCCGGGAGGAGACCACAGGGATCTTGCCGGAAAAATACTGCATCTTGAAACAGATACAGGAATCAGAGAGTGTTTTATTCAATCAAGCAAGGTAACTATTAGACAAAAGTTTAGTATTTCATCTATGATAGATTCTTTTGATAGCATTGTGGCGAGTTGTGATAGGTCTTAAGCCCAAGTTGAATATCATGTTCGTTCTGTACCATGATTTCAGTACAGCAAGTGCAATACATGTTCACAATCTTGCAAATGCGCTGTCCCGTTACGGTCACAGATGTTCTGTGGCGATTCGCTTGAATAAACCTTCTGTTGAACAGTATATGGATGATGCTGCGTTATATTCAATATATGATTTTTCAGAGATATTAAATGATGGAATTGTCTTTTCAGGTAAAAGGCGGATTGATATCATTCATGCCTGGACGCCGCGGGAACTTGTGCGGATATTTTGTCTCAAGCTTCAGGAAAAATATCCAGGAAGTAGAATTGTAGTACACCTTGAAGATAATGAGGAAATAGTTGTAGAGACATATGCAGGTACCCCTTATGAAGAATTGCTTTCATTGCCGGATGCTGACATCCAGTCAAAAATTCCCGATGTTTTATCTTATCCCGGAAAGTATGAAGAATTTCTGACTGCTGCTGATGGTGTTACGGTGATAACGAAAGAGCTGCTTGACTTTGTTCCAGCTGAAAAGAAGTGGCATCTTTTGTGGCCAGTTATTGATTTAAAGAGATTCAATCCCAGGATTGATGGCAGGGCTGTGAGGAAAGACCTGGGGATTTCTTCTGATGAATTTGTTTTGTGTTATATTGGCAGTGTTCATGCTGTCAATGGCCCTGAGGTGCGCAGTCTGTATGAGGCAGTAGCACTTTCCAACAATCGGGGTGCAAAGACTACTCTGTTGCGAACGGGCAGGGATACTGTTGATTTTCTGGGGAAATATGATTCTGAGCTGAAAAAAAATGTGCTTGAGCTGGGATTTGTTGATATGAATAAGGTGCCTGGTTTAATGGCAGCAGCCGATTTACTGGTGCAACCTGGTTGTGCTGACAGATTTAACCGATATCGTCTGCCGTCAAAAATCCCGGAATTTCTTGCATCGGGAAAACCTGTTGCAGCTCCTGCTGCCAATATTGGACTAATATTAGACAATGAGAGTCAGGCAATTATACTACAGCGAGGAGACAGTGATGAAATTGCTGATCTTATCTGTAGCATTCGAAATAATCGCCCTCTGCAGAAGCGTTTGGCAAAGGGTGGAAGGGCATTTGCGAAAAAGAACTTTTCCAGAAAAAAAATTGTGGGTGAGTTAGTTTTATTTTACAGGGGCCTTTCCCGGGAATCCTGAATATATGCTGCACAAACTGAAAAGAATCCTGCTTGCTCTGCGTTACTATCTGTTGTGCAGGGATTATCGGACAATTCTGAACTCCGGCCTTTTTGATGCCAAATATTACAGGGGGTGTGTACCAGGCCTGCAGAATAGTGATAAAAGTTCACTTATCCACTATGTGGATTTTGGAGTACATGAGGGGAAGAGTCCTTCTCCACTCTTTGACCCTGATTTTTACAGGGAGAAGTATAATATTATTCCGCCTGAAGATCCTTTCATTCATTATCTGACCGTTGGCATGGCAACCAATAACCTGCCTTGTGAATGGTTTGATCCAAAGTTCTATCAGCTGCAATATGGTGGAACAGAAGGGACCAGGTCTCCATTGGAACAGTATCTGGAGAGTGGTCGGCAGCAGGGGGCGTATCCAAATCATGATATTTTTTCCCTTGTAAGAAAACCTGTTGTGTCCGTTATTGTTCCGGTATACAACGTTTCATCCTTTCACTTAAATAACTGTATTCAATCCGTTGTGAATCAGTCTTACCCTCATTGGGAACTCTGTATGGTGGATGATTGCAGTACCATGGAGCATATTCGGCCACTTCTACAGCAGTGGGCATCAAAAGACAGCAGGATCAGGGTGAGTTTCCTGGAAAAGAACAGTGGAATTTCTGCGGCAAGTAATGCAGCGGTTAGGCTTGCAGGTGGCGAATTTTTCGGTTTTCTTGATAATGATGATGAACTGGCTGTGGAATGTCTGTCCAAAATAGTAGCAGTCATAAATGAGAAGAAAGCTGATCTCTACTACACTGACGAAGATCTGATTGGTGAAGACGGGCGTCAGTTCAGCGTGTTTCGTAAACCTGATTCCAACCCTGAACTGCTTTTGTGTCATAATTACATAACCCACTTTGTTGTTGTTGAGGCAACTTTGTTTAGAAAAACTGGAGGTTTTGATTCGGCGAAAGATGGGGCACAGGATTATGATCTGCTGTTGAAAATGACTGAGTTGGCAGAAAAAGTGGTTCATGTGCCAGAAGTGCTTTACCACTGGCGAGCCTCCGAATCATCCACTTCGGTGAACCATGATCAGAAAAGTTATGCCCATGAAGCTGGTAGGAATGCTGTAAAAGATGCTCTTGAACGTCGAAACAAGGCGGCGTTGGTGGAATCTGGACAATGGAAGTTTTTTTATAACGTAACAAAAGAGTTTTCCAGTGATCCTCCAGTTGCTGTGGTGATTCTTTGGCGTGAAAATATTGATCTATCCAAGTGGCTGTTGAAGCTCATCAGTCTCACATCATACCCCTCTGTAAACTATTATCTCATAACTGACCTTTCCTTGCAGAATCATTCGATCGTTGTATACCCTGATACTGTTCACGTCCTGAAAATGGATATGAACAAATCAGATGCATGTTTGTATAATGAGGTCGTTAGCAAGTTAGAGTGTGACTACGTTGTCTTTCTGGGTGCAGAGATAAGCATGAAAACAGCTGACTGGCTGCAGGCTCTCCTTGGGCACTGTATGGAGAGTGACGTTGCCGTTGCTGGAGGGACCGTAACTGGGAGTAATGGTCATACTGCGCTGACAACCCTGCCAGATCTGAGGGATACCTCCAGTGTCTACTATTCAATATTTGTACAGGAATGTTCACGACATATGAATGGATTGCATTGTGTCCAGAATGTCTGCGCGCTCTCATGGAGGCTTCTTATGACGGAGCGAAGTATCTTCCTGGATCATGGTGGATTTGATGAAGAACATTTTCCAGACCTGTTTGCGGACAGCGACTATTGTTTGCGACTGAGAGAGGCCGGCTATGCTGTAGTGTTTTCTCCTTTTGCTGCGGGTGAAACTGCCAGAACGATACTTTTCCAAGATAAGGAAGTGGACGATGCGACTGGTGCCAAGGCACTCTTTCAGCAAAGGTGGCGGAGTTTTCTATTGGCGGGTGATCCGTTTTACAATCGTGGTATTCTAAAAGATGCAGGCATTGATTTGTCTGAATTTCTGGTATGGTATGCTGGTGAATGATGAGTTCTATGGAAAACTTGTGGATTTTACAGCTTTACAGTATTGTGTCTAGCAGTTAGGAGACACTATATCCATTTTTCATGGGTTTGATTTATTTTATTGGCGAAATTTGCGCAATGGGACTTGTCAGGTCATGTCAGCAGGGTGTGTATTGACTGCTGGAGGACTTTAAAGTCATTTTCACAGAGCACTACGCTGTAAACCGTGTTTCTAACGTTAAAGTAAACCTTCCTGTTTTTAAACCTGTTGTCTGCAGTTGGAGAAGTTCCTGTATTTTGTACTGCAGGTTGCTTGTCAACACTGTTGACAGTCATTTAACCTGACTTGTTATTGTGAAAGTTTCTGTCGTTATTCCTGCATATAATCATGAGAAGTTCATAGGAGCTGCCATAGACAGTGTTCTCAATCAGAGCCTACAGGACTTTGAGTTGATCATTGTTGACGATGGTTCCACAGATGCTACAGCTGCTGTTATAAAAAGTTACTCAGATCCAAGAATTCACTATTTTTACCAGACAAATCAGGATGCCTTTAACACTATTAATCGTGGTATGGTGCTGGCAAAAGGCAGGTTTATTGCTATCCTGAATTCTGATGATATTTATGCCACGGATCGCTTACGGAGGCTTGTCGAGTATCAGAAAGAAACTGAGGCACAGTGTCTCTTCACGGACGTTATTCCTATTTCAGATGCTGGCGCTGAATTCACTGACCCTGATTTTGGCTGGAATGTCTGGCATAGAAAAAATCGTGATTTCTATCAGCAAGCGGAGGATCTCTATGCAGCGTTCTTAAAGGGAAATTTCATGGTTACTACCTCAAATCTCTTTATGACCCGTGAGGCTGTAGAGAAGGTGGGTAACTTCTGCTCCCTGCGCTATCTTCACGACTATGACTTTATTTTCAGGATGATGCTGGAATTTCCTGATGGTGTGCATTATCTGAGTGCAGAAAAACTACTTTATTACCGGATCCACGATGGAAATACCCTTGGTGAAGCGGCGATCGCGGGAAGGGAGCAGGACCAGAAATTGATTCGTAAGTATATGCTGATGAAAGTGGACGGTGAGACCAAAAAGTATGTTCGGGCTGGTTCTGACCGCATGGTTGAACTGCAGCAGGAGCTGAATGATGTGTTGGGCACCCTGTCACGGGACAGCGTGGGGATAAGGAATTCACTTACCAGCCTGCTTCTCGCCTGCAAAAGAAAAATTATAAAATAACAGATAACCAGATTATCATCCCTGCTGATCGCTATTTGATTTCATGAGCGTTTTTGATGATGCAGCTTGGTTATTTGAATTACGATGATTGGAAGCTCGATGAATACACTTATTAAAACGGTTGATGTCTTTGAAGTTGTGACATCTGATAATTACAATGAAGAACGATATCTCGAGGAGAATCCGGATATCAGAAGGGCGGTGAAAGCAGGTGATCTGAAGTCGGGATGGCAGCATTTTAAACGACACGGACAGAAAGAACATCGTAAACAGAAGACCAGGGAGCACCGAGATGCTGTTCTGATGATTCGAGAAGAGAAGGCTGCACGGATCAGGAAAATTCTCAAATCCGGTGTCGACATTGAAGAGATAGATGATTTCGTTTTTGATTACATGGGTACAGAGAGAAAGAAGTTATTTGATTTTGATGAAACAGAAAAGGTTTCCTCTTTCTTCTATGACGAAGTACCTTTGGGGATTATTAACAGTCTTCCCGATGGCCTCATCCTTGACTGTGGTGCCGGGTTCAGGACGGTATACTACGAGAATGTGGTGAATTATGAAATAGCACCATATCTGACTACTGACGTTCTCGGCTTTGCAGAGGATCTTCCTTTCGAAGATAATAGTTTTGATGCGGTTTTTTCTTTTGCGGTTCTTGAGCATGTGAAATTACCGTTTGAGGCGGCTAAAGAGATGGTAAGAGTACTGAAACCCGGTGGAAAAATGGCTGTATGTGCAGCTTTCCTACAGCCCTTACATGGCTATCCTCATCATTATTTCAATATGACAGGAAAGGGCTTGAAGGTACTTTTTGAAGATGTATTGAATATAGAAAAACAGTTTGTTAACGATGGTACCGGGCCTATCAGTTCGTTAACCTGGTTTCTCAGGCAGTGGGTCGAAGGGTTGCCTGAAAATGAAAAAAAGAGGTTTTTGAAAACAAAGGTTGGCGACCTGCTGGGGCAACCTCACGAATATCTGGAACAGGGATATGTCAAACATCTGTCACTAGACAAGCAGTTTGAACTTGCAAGTGCCACATTGCTGGTGGGTACTAAACCATAAACCATGATTTTTCTCAGGCCAACCATCGAGTATTGTGTGAGGGGTGAATGAAAATCCTTAAGTATTATTCTTTGTTCTCCCTTATTTCAAAAGGAAAAGAAATAGCTAAAGGTGTTGATACTGTTAGTTTCGATCTTTTTGATACTCTTCTTATTCGCAGGATTCATGATCCTGATTTAATAAAGCTGCCAGTGGCACGTTACGTTTCCAATTTGGCAAAACAGAGGGGCTTACACTGGACGGCGACACAGGTGCAGGATCTTCGCGACACCATAGAGGCTCGTCACAGGCTGGAAACTGGAAAAAGGTTTGATGATTTTGAGGCCTGTTATCCCAGCTATATGAAAGAGATGCTGGCTGAGATTTTCTCAGATGAGGCAACTGATACGCTTTATGACAGCGTAGCAGATTATGAAGTGGCCGTAGAGAATTCCATGCTTGTTCCCCGTGGTGAATTGATAGACTGGTTGAGTGAGTTGCGTGAGCAGAACAAGACGATACTTGTCGTGTCGGATATTTATCTTCCGGCTGAGTATCTGAAACGTTTTGTACAACATGCCGGTTTTTACCATCTCGTGGATGATATAATCTCTTCTGCGGATACTTTTCTTGCTAAGGCCTCCGGCAAGGCCTTTCCCCTGATTCAGAAGAAGTATAATATTGATGTGAAACGCTGGTTGCATGTGGGGGATAATCCCATATCCGACGGCCTTCGGCCTCTGGAATTTGGAGTTCAAGCACTTGTATTGCATGATGCGGAGGAAGGACGACGCAAATCCATTATTAAACGAATGGTAAATTACAGTGCCGGACGACCGTTTTGGCGTGGCAGGGCGTTACAGCAGCTGATGCAACCCCTCGAATACGAAAATGTTGAACGTGATGATTTGTATATTGAGGGTTATAGTTTTCTGGGGCCGCTACTCGGTGCCTTTGTTCAGAGCATCGCTGAAGAGAGCGTAAAAAGAAGTATTGGCAAAATTTTCTTTATGTCACGGGAAGGGTGGACTTTCAAGAAATATTGGGAACATTCCATTCCTCATCTCTTTCCGGAGGGCAATCTACCTGCTACAGAGTACCTTTATGTGAGTCGTATGGCCCTGGCCGGTGCCAGTTGTGCCTATACTGGATTGACCCAAACCAAGGCCGATATTGTTTTTCTCCCACGTGGAAATTCAGACTTCCTGGATGTTTGCAGGGTGTTCTCTCTTGACCCGGGGCCTTTTGTCACCCATCTTGCCCGTTATAAACTCTCTGAAACGACTACCCTGAGTCATCTTCATACAGGTTATGAGCAGAAAAACAGTGAACAGTTTCGTGAACTTATTCAAGACGAAGGGTTCCAGAATGAGATTAAACGCCAGACACGTCCGGCCAACGATGCACTGCAGCTTTACCTCGAAGAGCTAGGTTTTTTTGACCATTCCGATGTAGCCCTTGTTGATATCGGCTGGTTAGGAACTATACAGCGCTTTTTTTATGACGCCATAGCCCATAGGAATGATGCACCAGTCTGTCATGGCCTTCTTTTTGGGGCAACTCGGGGAATTCCCTTTCCTACCACTTCGAAAAATTCCATCGAAGGCATTATGTACGATAAGGATCGTTTTGATTTCGCAGCATCGGCAATACTCTATGCAAGGGATCTTTTTGAAGAGGCCTGCCGTGCTCCGCATCCGACACTGAATGGTTATGGAATGAAAGAAAATGGTGACTATGAGTTGATTTTCAGAAGGACAGATGATGCCATAGGGCAGGCTGAAAAACTACAGGATGAGAATTACGTCGCACTGCAACAGGGGGTTTTTGAGGCGGCACCTGCTTATGCAGCAGCTTCAGCATTACTTGGATATTCAATAAAAGACTACAGACCATGGTTGAATTATCTACTGGTGAGTAAACTCGCCTTTCCGAAAACCCGAGAAGTAATAAATATCAGACACAGGCACCACCTCGATGATTTTCATGGGGCAAAGATTGTGTCTAAGTCTTCCGACAGAATTTCAGATGGCATCTGGGATCTTCCTGTCTTTGCATTACGATTCAGTCCTTTTGTGAAACTTCGTAGATTTCTTCGACACATGAAGGAAAGATTAAATGAATAGGGGGGACCATGGCCAACAAAATTATGACATCTGGGTTTGATTTACAATCAAACCCTTTGCGGCGGGTGATTGGGCACTATCTATTGAGTCGCGTAATACCTCTTGGGTGTTATCAGAGGGGAGGTGGAATCAAATGTCTTGTTGTTTTGAGTGTAACTGTCTATTTTGGCCGACCCCTTTTCTGGTTTGCGACCAGATGTGACAGGACCATGTCGAGGTTACAGAGAATTAGGGCAAAGCTCCCTTTGGTGTAATGTGTCTTTTTTCATATCCGTAGGTGAAGAATGAAATTTCTCAGTTTTCTTATAAAATGGAGGCAGCCACTGTTATTGGGTCTTCTATTATCATTTTTATATGTTCATTTTTTCGAGAACAGAGCTACGGTTGAACTCGAGATCCAGGTTCCCCAGAAAACATGGTTTAATATTTACTGGACAGCAGATGGTGAAGGCTACAGTGAATGGAGAAATGCTAGGGTTCGGGTGTATCCGGAACAAAAACACTACCGTTTTTACCTGACAGATATTCGCAAAATTGAAAAACTGCGTATTGATACTCATATGTTTGCAGGAGAGATAGTATTAAAAAAACTGCTGATTGTTCAGCGTGGACAACAGGCCCTTGAGTGTATCTCGGCAGCAGGAACATTGCAGCCAATGTTTCATGTTGACTCGCTGCAGTGGCAAGATGATGGGCTCCATGTTGTTTCAACTGGAAATGATCCTCAGTTGGAATGCACTGTAACTCTCCAGGATGGCGTCTCGGAAAACTGGTTACTGATTAGTCGTATCATTGCAATTTTTTCCTTCACCCTCTTTTTTTTCACCTTCAGCAGAAACTTTCATCGGGAAGAAAAGTTTATTCCCCTCTTTTTCATCACTGTTATCACCTTGGTGGTTGTTATGGCTGCGATCACCAGGGAGAATGTACATCCGGATGAATATGTACATCTTGCAGCTGCAGAATACTACGAAAACAGTGTTTTACCTCCCAAGGTGGACGATCCAGACATACGAGATACCTTCTCAGTTTACGGTGTCTCACGCCTGAATAATTATGAACTGCCTTACTTTTTCATCGGCAAGTTTTCAGTCTTGGTGCAATCGTTTCACCTTCCCGAGTATTTTAGTCTACGGCTGTTCAATGTCCTGCTTTTTGCAATACTTCTTCTTTATATCCTGAAAAATCCTGCAACTAGAATAATAACTGCACCGCTGCTGATTTCGCCACAGATATGGTATGTCTTCAGTTATTGTAACTCTGATGCATTTGGTATAGTGATCTCTTTTCTGGTTGCCAGTCAGTTTGTTTTGCCAGGTTCTTTGTTGAATTCCTACCTCATGGCAGAGTTTTCGGAGAAACGAAAACTTCCTCTATTGCTGCTTGGATGTCTAGTTGGGGCTCTCTTTCTCTTGAAAAAAAATTACTTGTTTTTCACAATGTTTATTGCCGGGTATGGATTGTGGAAAATGATATTCCTGGTGGAGCTAGGCAAAAGACGCCTGTATTGCAAGAGGATGTTTGTCCTTGGCTGTCTGGGCTTGAGTATAGCTGGGCTTAGGATAGGGACTGGTTATGCCGTAAATGGAATGGATGTCTCGGCCAGAAAGGCTGTTGTTCAGGAACAACTTGCAGACTATGCGTACAAACCTTCAACGCCCTTGGAAGATAAACACCCATTTCTGTATCGCAAGGCCCGTGGGGACAGCCTGGAAAAAATTGTTGTGGTAGATCGATGGTTTGAAAAAACGTTTCGAAGTGCCTTTGGTGTGTATGGATACTTCACTGTCAGTGGCGTTGATATATATTACAGCATGGAACGTATTGCTGGGGGAGCACTGTTTCTGCTACTGTGTATTGCTCTGCTTTTCCGGGGCGGTCCTGCCGGTATAGTTCTGTTTGCACTGTTTGTTGCCTGTGGTGGAGCACTGATAGGAGCGTCTCTGTATCACTCTTGGACTATGGATTACCAGACTCAGGGACGATATCTGTTTCCTCTAATACCTATGTTTTGTGTTCTTTTATACCACGCTCGTTCACTGATGGCTGGGAGTTTATATAAAATACTTTTTACAAGTCTCTTCATGCTGTCTGTATACTCGTTTGTGTTTGTTGCTTTGCTAAAGTTGCCCAAGGTAGTGTAACTATAATCTTAACTATAATTGTACTGTTTTTCAGTAGGAAATTGAATGTCTGAGAATAAAAAAATGTCTTTTCGTATGCTGGCTTATGTTGCCATTATAGCCCTGTCCACCCTGTTCTATGAATTGTCGCTAATACGTATCCTTGATATTCTCTGGTATCCCCATTTTGCCTATATGGTGATTACCCTGGCTTTATTGGGGTTTGGTATTTCCGGTGTTGTAACTTCGGTATTATCTGAACAGAAGGTGTTGTTTGCCAGGAGAACCCTAGTTTTTCTTACTGTGCTGCTGGCTTTCTCTTACGGGGGGATGTTTTTCTTTCTGAACCGCTTTCACATTGACTTTATCAAATTCAGCAGTGTCGCTTACCTGGGTGCAAAGGTTCTTCTTGTCTTTTCAGGGCTGGTAACTCCATTTTTCCTCAGTGGTCTTATCTTGTCGATACTTTTCACAAAACATTCTGACAAGTTCGGAAAGATTTACTTCTGGGATCTTGTTGGGGCGTCAATAGGATGTCTGCTGGTTCCCGTGCTTATCCCTTCAGTTGGTGGGCCCGGTATGCTGTTTATTGCATCGGTCATGGCCCTGGTTGCGGTCAGTTTTATCTGTCGTTCAAAGGCACTCATTAGCATGGCACTCGTTGCTGCTTTTGGAATCACAGGTTTTCTTGTGTCACGAGGGGATAATTATCTGGAGATCGCATTCCATATGGACAAGCGTGGTTTCAGGTCTTTGCAGGGTGGTAAGATACTCACCAGATGGGATCCGATTTCCAGAGTTGATCTCATCCAGTACCGCAAAGAATTTATCTGGATTGCTTATGATGGTGGGACTCAAACCAGCTATTTCTATGATTTTGATGGTGACTACGGAAAGTTACGTAAATCTCTTCCTGCAGAGGCAAAGGAGCAGTTTTGGGATAAGTTTGTGTTTGCCTCCCACTGGTTGAAAGAGGGAACTGACCCTATTGTCCTTGTTATTGGAGCTGCTGGGGGACAGGAGACTAAAGGGGCGTTAACTTTTGGTGCAAAAGAGGTTGATGCTGTTGAAATGGTGGGAACAGTATTGGAACTTGGCAAAGAAAAGTATGCCATTGAGCCATATCGCAATAGCCGTGTTACCCCGGTGAGGGGGGAGGGCCGCAGTTTCCTGAGAGCCTCTGGCAAAAAGTATGATATTATACAGATTATGTCCAATCACACCTCAGCTAGTATTGCCTCAGGATCTGGTGCGGTTTCTCCTAATTATCTTCAAACTACAGACGCTTATAAGGAATATTATTCCAGCCTCTCGGAGAATGGGGTACTGCATATAAATCACCATATTTATCCCAAAATGGTATTAACAGCGGCCCGTGCCTGGAAGGAATCTGGGAGGAAGGATTTCTCCAGATATGTCCTTCTTTACTATGCTGATCGATGGTATAATCTCCCAACATTACTTATTAAGATGCAACCATGGACGAAAGTAGAAATTTCCAGGGTTCGGGCTTTGATGGATGGAGATGGGTTTAAGTTAGTGCATAATCCCCTCGACCCTTCATCATCGAAACTGCAAAAAGAATTTTTTACAGGAAGCCTTCCGGATGAGCTGATCGAAAAAATCCCTTATCGCATTAATGTGCCAACAGATGATAAGCCATTTTTTAATCATATGAGAAAGCGTCTGGCGCCAGTTTCTTACAAAGAACCCTATGTCGACATGTCTGTTAAGCAGCTTTTGAACAAGTCGATTAAGCATGGTATTCCCATGGATATCATTCATCTGGTGGTGTCAGCGGGTTCTGCACTTGTGATTGCCATTGTCTGTCTTTTTGGACCGCTGTTGTTTTCAAAAGTTGGCCGGGCACACTGGGATGGGAAAGGAGCATTTATTGCCTATTTCGCTTGTCTGGGGGGGGCATTTATTTCCATAGAGTTAATTTTTGTCCAACTTTTTCACAAACTGGTTGGCTTTCCATTATACACCTATGTGACAGTTGTATTTGCCTTTCTGATCTCTGCTGGCGTGGGAAGTTATGTTACCGACCTAACACGGTTGCACATGAAGAAACTGCTCAGATATCTACCATATGTCGCAATACCTGTTTATGGAACAGCCCTGTTGTTGTTTAAAGATCCATTGCTTGATTATTTTCTTCAATGGTCAGCGATAATGAGAATGTTTGCAGCCTTTATACTGATCGCACCGCTTGGGTTTTTTATGGGAATGCCATTTGCCTTAGGAATAGCCGGATCATATAAAAACGGTAAGGGCGCTGTGGGCTGGGCTTGGGCCATTAACGGCCTCTTTACGGTTCTCGGTGGGGTGTGCAGTATTGTCCTCGCAATTTACATCGGTTTTTTTCAGACACTACTCTTGGCATTTCTGGTTTACCTTCTGGCCGGGGCACTATTGCCCCGTTTTGCACGAAACTAAGAATAGGTTTGTTAAACATGATGGACTCGAAAAAAATTCAGATGCACCCACAAGAGTACTTCCTGCGTGCTCGCGGTTAGTTTTTTGTTTAGATAACGTATAATAATTTTCGCACATTTGAGAATAAATGGTGGTCTCTGTTATGGTAAATTTGGCAATCGACCAAAATAACCAAAACCACAACAAGGGAGACCCACCATGAACAATGAATATAGCA
>JALSMA010000013.1 GCA_026988015.1 Desulfobulbaceae bacterium
GCCTTGCAATCCGCTACTAAACGAGCTTAACCGGAAATTGAAAGCTTTGGTAAAAGATTTTTATTGAAAAACGAAAGTAAGCGAGACCACCTTGTACAGAATGTGCGAAAAATATTTGACACTACCTAGTGATAGGGGATATCGCGGGGAAAGCATGGTAAAAGATACATAGAATCTCATTCCAAAATCATCTGGCAAAAAAACTACTCCATTATCAATGGCAGAAGGCTCGGAAAAAATTTCGTAAAAGAGTAGGCATTGAGCCAATAATTAGCCATTTGAAATCAGATTGCAGGATGATATGTAATTATCTTAAAGGAATTACTTGCGATAGCATCAATTTGATGCTATCGCAACAGCTACATTTAACTTTGAAAAGTACAGCTAAGGTGTAATCAGGAGCAAGCAAACAGTCTATGTCTGAAGAAAAACGATTTGAACAACAGACACAACGGCAGTTGAGTGATCGAGACGGTGTGGCATGGCGCCGCTACGCTCGATTCACCATCGGTAAACCTTGTTTTGGAGCAATGCTGCTCTATGAACTGATTACAGGTGTCTTTTGTGGCTTTCCTGGAATGTTGGGGTACTGGTTTCGTCAAAAACTCTACCCCTTCCTTTTTACCTCATTTGGTACGAACGTGATAATTGGTCGTAACGTATCTCTTCGTGGCGCTACGAAAATCACCATTGGAAATAATGTTTCCATCGACGATAATGTAGTGATTGATGCACGTGGAGAAAAAGGATCCATCACTATTGCCAGTGGAACTCTTATCTCCAGAAATACTGTTTTGCGGGCCAGGAATGCTGAAATTATTATTGGAGAGGGAACTGATATTGGTACAAACTGTATTCTAGCCACTGACAGCAGGCTTATTGTGGGAAAAGATGTATTGATTGCTGCCTATTCTTATTTGTGCGCAGGCGGAAATCACACATATGATCGCACGGATATCCCTATTATTCAGCAGGGATTTGTTTCCAAAGGTGGTATTGTGGTTGGGGGTGACGTCTGGATCGGCTCTCATGCAATGATTATGGATGGTGTTAATATAGGGCAGGGGGCAATAATAGGAACTCATTCCCTTGTGAATTGTGACATTCCTGAAGGGTCCATTGCCTATGGCCAACCAGCAACAGTTCAGGGTAGCCGATTGGCAAAGGTGAAAAATAGTGATGTCTGATTGTTCAGCTGAACATCAGAAGGGGTTGGATTATTTGGCTCGCAGGGGGATGAGGCCACTCGCCACTCTCCCTGTTACAGGATATCTGGCATTTCTCTGTGTTGCATTTACAACAAGAGTGTTGTGTTCTCGCTGTGGAAGTTGTGCAGGTATTTGTCCTAGTCGTGCCATCACCATGGGCGAGAAATTCTATCCAGAATTAAATGCAGAACGTTGTGTTGCCTGTGGTCTGTGTGGTGATGTGTGTCCTGGAGGGGAGGTACACTATGGTGATCTTGGGGAGCAGGTATTCGGAGAAAGATTTGTCGATAGGGGCTTTGACGGCTGGGTTGAAAATACCTATGTTGGGTACAGTACTGAAGAAACAATAAAAAAAGGTGGGGCTGGTGGTGGAGTGGTTACGGGACTGCTATATCATTTGCTCAAAACAGGACAGGTTGATGGCTGCCTTGTTACCCGGATGAATCATGAAACACCATGGCTTGGCGAGCCCTTTATTGCCACCAGTTTTGAAGAGCTCTATGAGAGTCAGGGTTCCAGGTATTCAATTATTCCAGTGAATACTCTCTGGGCACAATTGCGTGATCGTCCCGGAAAATTTGCAGCAGCAATTTTACCCTGTCAGGTTCATGCTTTTAGAAAACTACAAAAATACGACTCGGAGCTAGCATCAAAGATCACAACCGTTATTGGACTGTTTTGTGGTGGCTCTTTGGAACCGGATCTTAGTTCTGAAATGCTACTGGTACGTGGTATTAAACGATCAGAAATAACGAATTTCAAGTTCCGTGGTGGTGACTGGCCTGGGCAGATGCAGGCCGTGCTCAGGGATGGTCGTGTCAAGCCGCTTCACTATTCAAATTATAAGGATGGTGCCTATAATTATTTCACTTCACTCTACATGCCTGAACGCTGTCAGACCTGCCTTGATGGTGCTAGTGAATTTGCTGATATTTCGGTCAGTGATGCGTGGACACGTGATGAAAGCGGAGAGTACAAATTCAAAGAACATTCTCGGATTCTGGTGAGGACTCAGGCTGGGGTAAATCTTATTCAAAGTGCTACGGCAGCAGGGGATCTGGTGATCCACGATGTGACGACTGACCCCAGCTACAAGACTCACAAAATGCAGACTCGCCGGAAAGGGTTGCTGGTGCCTATACGTGTGGATCGTTGGCGGCGTGCGGGGAGAAGTGTACCGGTTTATGACAGGGAGCTGCCTGATGATGTGACCACCAAGGAGCGGGTCACTGAATGGCTATCCTCTTCCATGTTGCGTGCAGGTAAATTCAAACCTTTCCGTATCGTTATTATGGGATTCCTGACATCTGTGCTGGCTGTTCCGTTAATCAAAATTCGTCTTTACCTGAAGAAACGCAAGTATCAGAGACGAAGTGCTACTAAGGTTGGAGAAAAATAAAATTTAGTTCTGAGGTTCAGTAGTTTTATAGAAAGTAGGTTCATTGTTCTATGGTTCGTCACTGGTGTCTAGTTGTTGTTAGTCGAAATCAATGAGCATTTTCTGTCGGTTTTTGAGTTTTTAAAAGTCAAATCGATCAATAAAGAACACTGTACTCAAAATTAGCTCTTCAGGCTGTATCTATCTTCTTAGCCGGACAGTATTGAATGAAATATCGATCAGATATAGATGGCATGCGAGGCCTCGCTGTTGTCAGTGTCATCCTGTTTCATATTAACAAGAATATCGTTCCGGGTGGGTTTTCCGGTGTTGATATCTTTTTTGTCATTTCAGGTTTCCTTATTACCCGGATTATTGTGGACGGGATTCGTGATGGAAATTTTTCCATGGCACGCTTTTATGCACGTAGGGTGCGCCGTATCTTCCCTGCACTTTTCACAACCCTGTTGTCATGTACGGTAATGGCTGTACTTGCCTTTGATCCACTGGCCTATACAAAGTTTTTTGAAGAACTTCCTTATGCCGTATTTCAGGCTGCAAATTTTCTTTTTGTACAGCAGGTCGGTTATTTTGAGGCGGCAAATGAGACCTCACCTCTCCTTCATACCTGGTCACTTGGGGTGGAAGAACAGTTTTATCTGATATGGCCGTTATTATTGATTCTGGTTTTTCGTTTCTGGAAAGATAAGGCCAGCTATATCCTCACAGGCCTCATCGTAGTATCACTTTTTTATAGTCAGTTTCTCTGCCTCAACGCTCCGAAAGCTGGCTTTTATATGCTGTATTCAAGGGCATGGGAGCTTGCTTTTGGAGGACTCCTGGTCGTTGCTGATTTCCCGATACTTTCATCCAGATTTATCAATAATCTGGTGGCCGCAACTGGTTTTTTGGGGGTCATGATAGGGTTTGTGCTTCTTGATAGTAAAACGCAATTTCCAGGGATACACGCACTCTTGCCGGTTCTCGGTACAGTTCTGATGCTTTACAGCGGTCAATCAAGAGAGAGTCTTCTGTGTCGAACCTTGGCATGGAAACCCTTTGTGGCCATTGGGATAATATCATATTCTCTCTATCTGTGGCACTGGCCTGTAATCGTTTTTGTAAAGAATCTGACTGGTGCTGAGTTGAATGTAGTCAGTGGATGCATTGTCTTTTTTATAAGTCTACTTATGGCGAGTTTTTCATATAATGTGGTTGAGAGGCCTCTCAGGTATGGACCGTTGCCCCGGTGGCCGTACCATTTTCGAAGAACTGTTAATCCAAGCAGTAGGCCGGGATTTAATTTTTGTGTAAAACTTTCTCTTTTTGTAGGAGCACCTGTGCTACTGACGTATTTATTTGTCGGCACTATCTTCAAGGAAAAAAATCTGGCTGTTACAGATTTGAAAATGGATGTGGAGCTACTGGATAGTGTTAAAGGTTCCGCACAGGAGCGCATTACTATTTATTGGCAGGAAAAAATTGGGACTTACAGGGAACAAAATTCTTTTTCTCTAACATATGATAATGCTCATAAAGTTGCTGAAAACAAATATCATTTTGAGTTCAGACTTCCGGATCTCGATAAACTAAAAGGTGTCAGGGTCGACCCTTTGACTGATCGTGGGACCATCACAATTACAGATATTATGGTGGCCGGTGGCTTTTTCAAAGTCGAACAGAATGTTGACCTCAGGAGCCTGTTTGACAACGTTGGCGTTGTCTCCCCTGATATACAAAGAATAGCATATGAGAATAATGGCCTGCTGGTTAGCAGTAGTGGAAATGATCCCTATTTTACGATCTTCCAATCTCCACTTGGTAACAGGTTTGATTTTCCAATTATTTTTGGATTGTTTTTCCTTTTGCTGACATTTTTTTATCTGTATTCGATATTTCTTGAAAATAATCAAAAAAACAGGGCTGTATTGGTTTTGGGGGGAGTGACTATCCTATTGACATTGCTCTCAACCTTGCGACTGCAGTATTCTAATTATTCTCAGTGGCGATTTAATGACGAAAAAAACACAGAGTTTCTCCACTCTGCAACAGCCATGACTGAGATGGCACAGTTTTCAGAATCTGTACACAACAATGTGGTTTTACTAGGGGATTCCCATGCCGGTTATTATGCATTTCCGGTTCAAAGGTGGAGTGAAAATAATAGCTACAGCTTTGGAGTGTTTGCTCAACCTGCCTGTCCACCCCTTTTGTATAAAGGAATAGGAGGGGAGGGCGATCAGAGTACTTTGAGTGACATGTATACGTCATGCACTAGACTTAATAACCAGTATATTAACGAAATCATTGGAGATCCAGAAGTAAAAATTGTTTTTATCTCCATACGACAAGAGTTTTATTTTTCGAACCCGGTAATGTTTTTAAATAAAAAAGGAATGAAGTTAGTTAACAGCTCCGAAACTGCCGAGGGTCTCTTAAAAAAATCGTTTGCAGCTACCATTCGTAGTTTGGTTGATGGTGGAAAAAAAGTGGTGATTTTAGGCCAGGCGCCAGTATTGAAGGAATCTCCCCAAAAATGTCTGAGTCGTAATGTGACATTGCTTTCTCTACCATACCGGGAAACGAAAACCTGTGATCTGGATAAAGATTTCAGTAACGGGAGACTCTTGGTGGGGAAGGAATTTTTTCAGCAGCTTGCGAAGGAGAATGATTCCGTGCATTACTTCTATTTGAGCCCGAATATTCAGAGTATATTTGGTAAGGATGAAACTATCCTTTATTATGATGATAATCATCTTAGTCATAAAGGATCATTGTATATCACCCCTCTTCTTGAGAGGGATCTCCAGGAGTTCAGTAAGTCCATATGAAGGGGATTGTGAAACCTTATTTGTTACGAACTCCTGATAAAAGACTTTTTTGGACTGAACGCACTCAAGCCTGTTTCAGGTAAAGAATTGTCCAGCTTATGTCGATAATTAGTGCAAAGGATGTTCTGTTTTATTACGGAACCATGATTATTAAGAGGGTTACAGAGAGGAGGTATCATGAGTATTACCCCACTAGTAGGCTCAACAGCTTCAGGGATTCAACTCCCCAGTCCCGGTGAGACCTTTCTTGAGAAAGTTAAAGTGACTGAGGAGGTTGCAAGTGTAACAGAGTCATCAACAGAGAAAAGTGACCAGGAAGCTCAAATATCTTTTTCAAGTCTCCTCAGCGATTTTCTTCCTCCAGAAACGGGCCAGGAGATAAACGAAGAACAGTTGTTTGCAACGATCATTGCCGAGCGTCTTGATGGCATGAAGGGCAGTGATGCCTTGGGAAGCTATCAGGATTCTTTTGAAAAGTATATGTCTGAAATGACGTATTCCAATGGCTATGTGCCTGTGGAGGATGCAGCAAGGGCTGCTCTTGGCGATCTTGTAGACCGGGGGGTTTTGTCAAAGGATGAGGCTGAATCAATCCATGCCCAGTCGTTTCAGGCTGCCCAACTTGATGATAACCTAAGTGCTTTGTACGATTCATTGGGCTCTACCATTGCTGTGTCTATGGTGGAAATGGCCTTGGAGTCTTCTAGCCGGATGCTTGTAGCTTTTGATTCCGGGGAAAAAGATGCTGGGAAAATGTCGCTTAGTTACCAGCAGGCTTCAGGCATTGGTTTTGTTTCATCATCGTCAAGTGAATCAGGGCAGGTGACGAATACCACCATTGGTGGGGGCTTTCTCTTCAAGCCTGTATCTGAGGGCGATGGGAACCTTGTGGTACTCTTGCCTTCCTCCATGTCTGGGAGTGTCTCTAAAGTGTCAATACTTGGCAGCAATGGTCAAATCCTGGATCAGGGGCGCGGATTAGATGATTATGATGATGGCAGGCCCCTTTTTCGTTTCTCTTCGCCGGGTACATCCTATCCTGATAATATCACTGTTGAAGCTCTTATGACAAACGGTGAAAGCTATTCTTATGCTATTCCATACCCAGGGCAGCGCTATGAGTAAAAAATGTTGATTTAAAACTCTTCGGGCTGGCAATCTTCCCCAAAGTGAGCCAGCCCGATGTCCCTGCCATAGTGTTTGCTTTGGAATTCTTTCTTTCTCTCCTGCCAGATAAGTTTTTTCACTATAATTAGGAAGAAATCAGCTTCACCTGGTTTTGTTTTTCTTCAATTGTGTATATAGTAGGATACTGGATTTATAACTGGTGCGTGTGCCTAGTCATTTGATTATTGACAAAACAGGAGAGTGGTTTTGGATCTTTCGATAGTTATCCCCATATATAATGAAGAGAAGAACATTCCTCTTCTTTACAAGGAAATACAAGAGGTGTTAGGTAATGCCAGCTACAGTTATGAACTGATATGTGTTGACGATGGTTCCAGTGACAGTTCGGTTGCTGTGCTCGAAGAGTTAAGTTTAAAAGATGACAAGGTAGTGGTTATTGCACTCAGACGTAATTTCGGGCAGACGGCAGCGATGTCAGCAGGTTTTGATCATGCCTGTGGTGATATTATTATTACCATGGATGGTGATCTCCAGAATGACCCCCACGATATTCCGGATATGGTTGCCAAACTAAATGATGGCTATGATGTGGTTACAGGCTGGCGTTTTGATCGTAAAGACCCCTTTATTTCCCGAAAACTACCCTCCATGATGGCTAATAAACTGATCTCCTGGATCACTGGTGTAGGACTGCATGATTATGGCTGTACCCTCAAGGCTTTTCGTAAAGAGGTGACTGAAAATATACGACTTTATGGTGAGATGCATCGTTTTATTCCGGCCATTGCCTCCGGGATGGGTATTTCGTTCACTGAAGTAAAAGTGAATCACCGCCCACGTCGCTTTGGAACATCCAAATATGGGATATCCCGTACCATCCGGGTGGTGCTGGATCTGTTGACAGTAAAGTTTATCCTGAGTTATGCCACTCGTCCGCTGCATGTCTTCGGTACTGTGGGTGTAATATCAGGTGGCCTTGGTGTTCTCATGGCACTTATTATGACTCTGCAGCGCTTTTTCGCGGGGGTTGGACTTTCCGACAGACCACTTCTGCTGCTTGCGGTACTATTGATGTTTATGGGAATACAGTTTGTCACCATGGGCCTTCTTGCCGAACTGGTGGTACGAACCTACCATGAGTCTCAGCACAAGCCGATATACTATGTACGACGTATCATTGGTCGAAACATTACGGAAGATGAGTGATGTCGGCAAGGATTTCTGTGTCCTCTGTAGCTGTATTTAAGGAAGCGAAAGCGATTTGATCTCCATACAGCTGGATATTGTCATTCCCAATTTTAACGGGAAGGCCTTCCTCAAAGACTGTCTTGCCTCTTTGCAGCACCAGAGCTTTCAGGATTTCCGGGTCATTGTTGTTGATAACGGCTCAACAGATGGTTCACTGGAACTGCTGCGTCGCGACTACCCGGAAGTTGAGCTCATTGCCTGGGATGAAAACCGGGGGTTCAGTGTGGCGGTCAATGCTGGAATTGCGCATAGCTCAGCCCCTCTTGTTTTTCTGCTCAATAATGATACAGAATTGGATGCGCAGTGTCTGGCAGAGCTTGTACGAACGGCTGCAGAAAAGCCGGAGTTCGATTTCTTTGCAGCCAAGATGCTCAACTATCATGATCATTCCTGCCTTGATGGTGCCGGAGAGGCATTTTTGCGTGGTGGTGTCGGCTATAGACTGGGCACCATGGAACAAGATGCTGTCTGTTATTCAACCCCGAGGCAGGTGTTCGGGGCGTGCGCCGGGGCAGCTCTGTATAGACAAGAATTTTTTGTGGAACTCGGCTGTTTTGACGAAGATTTTTTTGCCTATCTTGAGGATGTTGACTTAAATCTTCGGGCCAACAGTCGCGGCAGAAAATGCTGGTATGTTCCTGAGGCCCGGGTGTACCATATTGGCAGCGCAACCACAGGATCAAAGATCAACCCCTTTACGGTACGCTTGTCCACTAGAAATAATTTCTGTATACTGATTAAGAACTACCCATTTGTCCTTCTTTTTCGCTTTGCCCCGGCGATCTGTGTGTACCAGTTTTTCTGGCTCTGTTTTGTGCTCAAGAAAAGGCAGTTCGGAGCGTATTGGGGTGGAATTGTACAATTTATAAAAATCATGCCACTGATGCTTGCAAAGCGAAAAGAGACTCTTGGTCTTGCAACCGTTGATACTCGCGAGCTTGGTGTTATTATGCAGAAAGCTGAGGATGAGGTGCTTCAGTCCATCATGCGAAGGAGAGATGCTGCAAAGAGGAGTAACCGCCTTTTTTCTCTCTACAGACGTTTATTCCTTTAAACTGACCTGTCATATGTTGCCAAAAGTGGCTGCCATAGTTGTTTCTCATGATTCCGGATCTACACTTGAACACTGTTTGCAGTGTCTTGAAACTCAGGAGCATGCGCTCGTAAATATCATTGTAGTAGACAGCGGATCCTCGGACAGGGCCTATCTGAGGTCGGTTGAGAGACGGGAGCAGGCTCAGTTGTTGTGTACGGAAAACATCGGCTTTTCAAGGGCGAATAATCTTGGCTTTGGTGCGCTTGCAGGAGATATTGATTTTGTGATGTTTGTAAATCCAGATCTTTTTCTGCCTTCGTATTTTGTGCAGCAGGCACTTTCCTTCTGTGAAAAAGATTCTGAAATTGGGGTTCTTGGCCCGAAATTATTGGCCTATGACCTTGAAGTCGGTAGGCCAGATGGCCGAATAGACTCAACGGGTATTGACAGGAAATGGTATGGTCGCTGGTATGATCGTGGGCAGGGAGAGGTTGATAACAAGCAGTATGATATCGCTGAAGAGAGGTCAGCCCTGTGTGGTGCCCTGTTGTTTTGCAGGATTGCTGCGTTGAGAACCCTTGGCGGGCCGGTTTTTGATCCGGACTTTTTCCTTTACAAGGAAGATATTGAGTTCTGTCTTCGACTTGGAAAACAGGGCTGGAAGATTATGTATCATCCGGATCTTGTAGCGTATCACTGCAGGGGCTGGCAGGGTGAACGCGCCGCAATGTCTTTTGAGCTTCGCAAAACTGCAGCAGCCAGTGAGGTTCTTCTGTATAAAAAACATCCCTCCCCATATATGCTCTGGGCATATTTCAAATATCTTCTGGTTGTTCTTTTTCGTGTTTGAGTGAAGCTGATGAACAATGTGAGCCAGCTACAGATATCTGTTATTATACCAACTTTGGATGGGGGAGACGTTTTTGCCGATCTGTTGCAACAGCTTTCTCTGCAGACCGTTACTGCAGATGAGATCCTGGTTGTTGATTCCGCGTCCAATGATCTCACCTGCGAGGTGGCCAAAGAGTATGGTGCCAAGGTGATCGATGTAGCCAGGGCTGATTTTGATCATGGTGCCACCCGGAGTATGGCTGCAAAAGAGGCAAGAGGGGAGCTGCTGCTGTTTTTTACCCAGGATGCTGTGCCGGCAGGCAATGATCTTATCGAAAAACTGATAGCACCACTTTTGCAGGATGATACCGTGGCTATCAGTTACGGAAGGCAGTTGCCCCAGCGCGGTGCATCTTTGTCTGCTGCTGCTCTCAGGAGGTTTAACTATCCGGAACAATCAGTTGTACGCCAGTTTGCTGACAGAGAAAAACTCGGTCTGAAGACTGCCTTTGTTTCAAACTCCTGCGCTGCATACAGCAAAGCCGCTCTGGAAGAGGTTGCATTTTTTCCTGAGAAACTCATATTTGGTGAAGATACCTGCACCGCAGGGAGGTTACTCCAGAATGGGTATAAGGTTGCCTACGTAGCAGAAGCGGAAGTGTATCACTCTCATAATTATAGTCTCAGTGAAGAATTCAGGCGATCTTTTGACATCGGAGTGCTCCACGCTATTGAAAACTGGCTGCCTGATACCTTTGGCCGGGCTGAAGGGGAGGGTCTTAGATACATCAAGTATGAGATAGGTGTCATCTTGCAACAGAAAAAAATTCATCTACTTCCCCTCTTTTTTTGTAGAAATTTCACAAAATTCATTGGCTATAAGCTTGGGAGCAAGTATGATACTCTGCCTCGATGGCTGCTGCCACGCCTCAGTATGAATTCAGGATGGTGGTAGTGCTAAGTGCTGTGCAGACCCCGAAGGAAGGCGAGTGATCGCTTCGAATATATCTGATCACGAATTATATAGTTCTATTTCCAGATGTTACCAAAAAAATAATTACGAAGCCATCCCGGATTCAGGCTAATTTAAAACAGCTCCAAGTTGTATTACCCATTATGAATATGCTTTCCACCAATCTCAGAGAACAGAGCTCTATCATGGCCAGGCTGCTGCACGTCATAGACTGCATAGTTGTCATCGGTTACATGTATCTTCTGCTCCTCTGGTACAGGGTTCCATGGACCCCTTACTATACCAGATTTGCCATTATTACCACCGTCCTCTGTATGATAACATTTCAGTCCTTTCAGCTCTACCGATCTTGGCGCGGTTGGAAGTTTTTTCAGGAGTTTATCGTTATTATACGTGCCTGGGGTACTGTTGTTGGCATGCTGCTTTTCTATTTCTTTATCTTTAAGATTTCCCATGCCTATTCGCGGGTGGTTTTTTTGATATGGTCAATTTCCACACCCGTGCTGCTTTTTGCTATACATGTCGTGGCCAGGAAAATACTCCGTCACTTCAGATCACAGGGAAAAAACGTGCGTTATGCTGTTGTGGCCGGAGCTGGAGAGCTGGGTGTTTCCCTGGCTAAAGAGCTTGAGACTATCCACTGGGCAGGAATTGACGTAATAGGTTTCTTTGATGATAAGGTCGAGGAAAGTGATCAGTTGAAGGAAATGGGTAAGACCATACTTGGTGATATAAAAAATCTCCCCGGATATCTGGAAAGTAATGATATAGATTATGTGTATATTGCTCTTCCCATGCGGGCTGAGAAAAAGATTTTTAAAATCCTCCGGGAATGTCGGTCCCTTGGTTCCCGTATATATCTTGTCCCGGATCTTTATGTGTATGGTCTCCATCACGCGGAAATGCAGTCGCTTGGGAGTCTTCTGGTTCTTAATTTCAATCCTAACACCGAGTGGAAGCGGAGCTTTGATGTGATTTTCTCCACAGTGGTACTGACCTGTATATTCCCCCTTATGCTGCTTATCGGCTTGATGGTGAAACTACAGGATGGTGGCCCGATTTTTTATAAACACCGCAGGATTACCTCTGCCGGTAAGGAGTTTGAGTGTTTGAAGTTCAGGTCAATGGTGGTGGATGCTGAGCAGCGACTGAAAAAAATACTTGGGGCAGACCCGGCTCTTCGCGAAGAGTGGGAGAAAAGCTTTAAATTGAAAAATGACCCCCGGGTCACAAGACTCGGAAAGTTTTTGCGGAAAACCAGTCTTGATGAGTTACCACAGTTTATCAACGTTTTGAAAGGTGAGATGAGTGTGGTTGGCGCCAGGCCCATTGTGGGCAAGGAGCTCACCGATTTTTATAAAGAGAGTGCCGGACGCTACTGTTCCATGAAACCCGGGATCACAGGTCCATGGCAGGTGGAGCGCCGTTCGGACAGCACCAGTTACGACGAACGGGTGGGGATGGACGACTGGTATATTCTGAATTATTCTCTGTGGACAGATATCAAAATCATTTTCAAGACCATCAAACGTATTTTTGATGGTCGTGGCGCTGTCTGATTTTACAGGTTGATCCCTTTGAGTAACATGGCCGGGGCATCGTCTGCCGCATTGTCAAGGCTGCCAATGGGGATCTCCTGACGTTCTGCCCTACGGATACTGTCTGAATTCGGAAAGAAGGCGATTGGGGCTTCTCCCAGCCCACCTTCCAGAAATGATTTGTCATCGTCATTTTTTATGAGATTACCCACAAAACTGATGCGCGGAATCTTGACGTCTTCGGCCAGTTTTTTTACTTTTAGCGCCGTGCGGATTGAAGATTTTGAAGGGATAACAACAATAAGCAATTGATCGATCCCAGCGATTGTTCCCCGGCCAAGGTGTTCCACACCGGCCTCCATGTCGAGTAGTACTACCTGGTCTTTGGAGAGCAGTAGCTTCGTGAGCATTCGGCGCAAAACATTGCTTTCCGGGCAGGCACATCCCTTGTCTCCGGTCTGGATGGCGCCGAGCACCATGAGTTTCATGCCGTTATGCTCCAGCATAAAATCAACGAGTAAATCGTTTACCTCGGGATTCATATTGTACATCGGAGAGCCTTCGGTCTTCCCGGAACGTTCGACCAGAAGTGTTGTCATTTCTGCTATGGGACGGATTGCTTCCGGCTTTTCAACTCCAAGGGTTTCAGCCATGTGAGGACTTGGGTCAGCATCAATGACCAGTACATCCTTTCCTGACTTCTTGAATTCCTCGGCCAACAGAGCCATGATGGTGGTCTTACCAACGCCACCTTTTCCACTGATTGCTATTTTCATATGTGATGTACCTTTGTTGCTCGTAAGATTGTTTGTAATGGACATACCCAAGAAAGTATTTAACGTATTTATATTCTAGCGTAAACCAGAATTCGTGGAGACTGTGGTGGTATCACTGTCCAATATATTGATATACTGTCCTAATTATTTTTGAAGCTCAGCTATGCAGGTCCGGAGCTGCCCGGAACTCGGATTTTCATTTTACGCCTCCGGTTTTTCTTGCATGCTGGTTTAGAATGGTTATATCATAGCATGACATAAAACGTATTAGGAATATGATAAAAACCTGAATCAGCGAAAGCCCCGAAGGAAGGCTTGTGATTTTTTCAAATGTCTCTGGTCGTGAAGTTAAATTTGTGTTTCAGGCTATTATTGAAAAAAATAATTACGAAGCTGTCACGGATTCAGGATAAAATTAAAGAGGAGTTTAATTATGGAACATGTTAGTAATCAGGTAACTCTGAGTCAGGCAAAGCAGGAGGCGTCCACGATCTTTCTTGCAAAGGTTTTTAACTGGATGTCTGTGGGGCTCGGCATCACAGGGGTTGTCGCTTGGTTTATGGCGTCAAGCGGCCTTGCGGTACAACTTGTGGGTAGTCCATTTTTCATGATTATTCTCTTTGCAGAACTTGGTCTTGTTTTTTACCTGTCAGCACGAATCAATAAGATTCAGGCAGGTACCGCAACGGGGATTTTCATTGGCTATGCGGGATTGAACGGTCTCACTTTGTCCATGATTTTTCTGGCCTATACCAACTCGTCCATTGCAGCGACTTTTTTCATCACCGCCGGGATGTTTGGTGCCATGGCTGTTTATGGTCTGGTGACAAAGCGTGATCTGTCCGGGATGGGTTCTTTCCTCTTTATGGGCTTGATTGGTATTATTATCGCTTCAGTAGTTAATATCTTTTTGAAGAGTTCATCTCTGTACTGGGCTATCTCTCTCATTGGTGTTTTTGTCTTTGTAGGTCTTACCGCCTATGATGTTCAGAAGATTAAAAACATTGGCGAGCAGGGGATCATGGACCAGGGTGAAGAGTCCATAAAGAAGGGTGCAATCATGGGCGCTCTTGCTCTCTATCTTGACTTCATCAACCTTTTTCTTATGCTGCTGCGCTTCTTTGGAAGTAGCAGGAATTAAGTAGTCATGATCACTATCTTTCGAAAAAGCATGTTTTGCCCATGGGCGGGACATGTTTTTTTTTGGTTTTTTTTATATGAAAGAACAGGTTTATGTAATGATGGCGTTGTAAAAACGCTTCACCTGCTTCGTTATGCGCCCTTGAGGAAGTGCTCTTGGGGTGCATCTGAAATTTAATTTCTTAGTAGCTTGCCATGTAATGAATGACTAAACCAGAGGGAAGCGAAGGCCGCTATAAAAAGAATTATGTAGCGATAAAAGTGAAAAGACAATAAGGAGAAAAGGGGTGGTGATGAGGATCCATTCAGGGTAATCATGGAAAAATATTGGTATTTTGTGAGTTAGGAATATATGAATAGTTTATTTTCCGGAAAAAAAATTGTAATTGGAATAACCGGCTCCATAGCTGCCTTTAAGGTCGCAGGATGGGTGAGCAGTCTCGCCAAAGAGGGCGCTGACGTTTCTGTTGTAATGACCACCTCCGCATGTCGTTTTGTTGCACCACTGACCTATGGCGCACTTTCCGGGAATCCGGTGTTGACTGATATGTTTGCTGCGGAAGAGTCACATGCCATATCTCATATTCAGTTAGGTGAGGAGGCCGATCTATTAGTAATTGCTCCGGCAACTGCCAATACCATTGCAAAACTTGCCCATGGTATGGCTGACGATTTGTTGTCTACCTCGGTTCTCGCTGCAGACTGCCCCATCCTAGTCGCTCCGGCAATGAACTCCCGGATGCTTGCCAAAGCAACGACACAGCGTAATATTACCACTTTGAAAGAATTGGGTTTTATGATCATAGAGCCTGAAAGTGGTCAGATGGCTTGCAAAACCGATGGGCCCGGACGCTTGCCGGAATGGGAGCGCGTCCGAGGAGAGCTTCTTGCTGCAATCACACCGCAGGATCTGGCAGGGGAGAGATTTGTAGTCACAGCAGGTCCCACTAGGGAAGCCCTTGATCCGGCACGTTTTCTCAGTAACAGGTCGTCAGGGAAGATGGGCTATGCAATTGCCTGCGCTGCAAGAAGACGGGGGGCAGAGGTTCTGTTGATCAGTGGCCCCACAGCATTATCTGCACCGTTTGGAGTCTTGAGGAATGAGGTTCAGACGGCAGAGGAGATGTATAAAGCTGTGATCCATGCTTCTTACGAAGCCACTGTGATTATAAAATCTGCAGCTGTGAGTGATTTTCGTCCGGAGATGGTGGCAGTTGATAAAGTAAAAAAAGATGATGCATCGTTTATTCTTCAGCTCAGGCAAACTCCTGATATTCTGCAACAGCTTGGTGCTGAAAAGGAGAAGTATGGATACCTTCTGGTGGGGTTTGCGGCAGAGAGTTGCGGGCATCTGCAGGCAGGAGAGAAGAAATTGGTCCAAAAGAACCTTGATCTTATAGCTATCAATGATATTAGCAGCAAAGAGACCGGCTTTGAAGCAGACACCAATCAGATTACCCTTTTAGATAGCCATGGTTTCACAGAGCTTCCGCTTACCAGTAAGGAAGATACTGCCGATTTGATTCTAGACCGGGTTTGCAAACTGCTGTCAGCGAGGTAAACCTGCACCTGTCCTGAAATGGCCTTCTTCCCCTGACTCTTCGTTACTTTGAAGAATTTTATCCTTGGAGTATCAGCCCTATACTTGCGATAAATTCTCTTCGGTACCTCGATTCAGAAGAAAAAATCTCATTTATGGACGGAACTAAACTACCCATTTCTCTGTCAAATCCCAAAAATTTACAGCTATAGAAAAAAGTATAAAAATGTCTCCCGGAGAACGTTCCCTTCTGCAGGTGACCTGTTTTGGTCATTTTGTCAGCCATTTTAATATGCTGGTATTTCCGGCGGTCCTTCTACCCCTCACCACTCGTATGGGAATGGGGCTTGTTGAAACGCTGGCGCTTTCATTCTGGATGTACCTGCTATTTGGGGTAACAGCCCTGCCATGGGGTATGCTTGCAGATCGTTTTGGCTCCCGTCCTCTGCTTATTCTCTTTCATTCCGGGGCTGGTTGCTGTGGGATTCTTGCCGCTTTTAATGTATCTGACCCTGCGGTGTTTGCCTTTTGTCTTACAGGGATTGGATTCTTTTCAGGTATTTACCATCCAGTGGGATTAGGTTGGATAGCAAAAAAGATTGAAAACACCAGCAGGGGGATGGCCCTGAACGGGATGTATGGAAATCTGGGGCTTGCGGCAGCTCCGCTGCTTGCCGGTTCTGTGAACTTTCTCTGGGGCGTTGAGGCTGTTTATATGGTTCTTGGTGGTGTGAACCTTACCGGTTTGCTCCTCTTGTATCTTGTGCGTAACGGCCATGCACAAAAACAAAAAATCTCTCAGGCAGGAGGGCAGGTCAGGGACAGCCTTAAACCATTTATGGTCCTTTTGCTGGCCATGATGCTCGGGGGGGTGGTGTACCGGGCCACCACGGTAACTCTGCCAGCATATTTTGAACTGCAGAATCGGGATTTGTATCAGATGTTTCTGGGGTTTTCAGGACAGCTGGGTTCTGCCAATCTTTTTGCCACCCTTATAACATCAATAATATATCTCATTGGTATGGCTGGACAATATTATGGAGGAAGGGTAGGCCAGAAATTTGATCTTGGCAGGGGGTATCTTCTTTTTCATCTGGTTACTATTCCGGCGGCACTTGCTATGGCCTGGACCAGTAATACACCACTAATCATCTTTGCCATGATCCACTCTTTTTTTTTACTTGGGATGCAACCACTGGAGAATACTCTGGTGGCCAGGCTTAGCCCTCCGAAACTGCACTCATCAGCCTTTGGGTTGAAATTTGTCCTCACCTTCGGAGTGGGGGCTCTCAGCGTAAGTATGGTGGGTGGTATAAAAGAGATCTTTGGCTTGAACGCAGTGTATATAGCCTTGGCGTTGGTCTCTGTCTGCCTCGTTTTTGTAATTATGCTGCTTAATCATTACCGTCGTCAGCAGACGTTGTTGTAGCAGGTATACGGAAAGCTGGATGGTGCCAGCGGATCGCGATTTATTTCTTTTTGCGCTTTGTCCAGGAGTCACGCAAACCAACTGTACGGTTAAAGACCAGAGCACCCGGTTTTGAGTCTATGGAATCCACACAGAAATAGCCCAGTCTCTCGAATTGAACGCAGGTTCCCGGGGATGCGTCTGCCAGAGATGGTTCCACCAAACAGTTGTTGAGGGTGGTGAGTGAATCGGGGTTCAGGTACTCTTTGAAATCTGTTTCCTTATCCGCATCCGGATTTTCAACATCAAAAAGACGATCATAGAGTCGCACTTCGCAGCTGACAGCATGGGCAGTTGAGACCCAGTGGATAGTTCCTTTGACCTTGCGCCCGTCCGGAGCATTGCCTCCATAAGTTTCCGGATCGTATGTGCAGTGCAGTTCAGTGATTTCTCCGGTTGTTTCGTCTTTGATTACAGCATTGCAGGTGATGAAGTAGGCATATCTGAGCCGTACCTCGCGACCGACATCCAGGCGGAAGAATTTCCGTGGTGCATTTTCCAGAAAATCACTGCGTTCAATATAAATCTCTCTGGAGAAGGGAACCTTCCTCGACCCCATATACGGGTTTTGAGGATGATTTTTTGCTTCTACATCTTCTACCTTGTCTGCAGGATAGTTGGTAATAACAACTTTCAGTGGATCAAGTACCCCCATCACTCTCGGTGCCTTGGTATTGAGGTCATTTCTCACGGAATTTTCAAGCACCCCCATGTCAATCCAGCTGTCACGCTTACCAACACCGATTTCTGCACAGAAACTGCGTATGGAGTTTGGGGTATAGCCACGTCGTCTGAGGCCAGATACAGTGAGCATGCGCGGGTCGTCCCAACCGGTTACATGGTTCTCGTTTACCAGTTGCATCAGTTTGCGTTTTGACATCACCGTATAGCTGAGGTTGAGCCTGGCAAATTCAATCTGCTGTGGGTGAGCAGGTGTCTCGAGAGTGTCAAGCACCCAGTCATACAGGGGCCTGTGATCCTCAAACTCAAGGGTGCAGAGTGAGTGGGTGATTTCTTCGGTGGCATCAGAGAGACAGTGGGTGTAGTCGTACATCGGGTAGATACACCACTGGTCACCGGTACGGTGATGGTGGACATTCATAATTCTGTATAGAATGGGATCGCGCATATTCAAGTTTGGTGAGGTCATGTCAATCTTGGCACGCAGGACATGGCTTCCTGCAGTGTGAACACCATCTTTCATCTCCTGAAAAATTTTAAGATTCTCTTCGACAGAACGGTTGCGGTAAGGACTTTCTTTGCCTGGTTCTGTGAGTGTTCCACGGTATTGCCGCATTTCATCAGCATTGAGGCAGCACACGTAGGCCTTCTCTTTTTTGATAAGCTCCACCGCGTATTCATAGAGTTTGTCGAAGTAGTCAGAGGCATAGAAGAGATTGTCGCCCCAGTCAAAACCCAGCCATTTCACATCCTTTTTAATGGATTCAACATAGGCTGATTCTTCTTTGCTGGGGTTGGTGTCGTCAAAACGGAGGTGACAACTGCCACCAAACTCGCTGGCTATGCCAAAATTTAAACAGATGGACTTAGCGTGGCCAATGTGAAGAAAACCGTTTGGTTCAGGAGGGAACCGGGTGACAGGAGCTGTATGCTTCCCGCTGGCCAGATCCTCAGTGACAATCTGCCGAATAAAATCAAGGGGCTTTATCTTCTTCTCGTTGCTGTTGTCTTGGGTGTCCATGGCTTATCTTTTTGTTAAACAGTTCTTGACGACCTTCTCTGGTAGCAATCGCTTTCCAGATGTTTTCGCGCTGTGGGTGTCTACTGATACAGTTTTTCCACTTCGGAAAGACGACGCACCACGCGCTCCCGACCAATGGTTATCAGGATATCGAACATTGACGGGCCTGCAAGCTGGCCTGTGACTACGGTGCGCATACCGTTAATGATGATACCGGGTTTGATGTCAAGTTCTGTTGCAAGCTCTCGCGCCGTCTGTTCTGCTGTCTCAAGGTTGAAATCATCGAGTTCTTCGTAGCGTTTTGCCAGCATCGGTAACCATTCTTTGAGTCCCTCATGTTTTAAGACATTCTTTTTTAATGGCTTGGCCTCAACAGGAAAATCATCGGAGAAATAGGCACGCCCAAGGGCAGCAAAATCGGTGAGGGTGTGAAAGCGATCCCGGATAAGATCCAGAGTTTGTAAAAACCACTCTCTTTTATCTCCCAGGTAAGCACTGTCCCAGAGATGTTCGTCTTCCAGGAAGGGCTGTACCATCTCTGCAATCTCTTCGATGGGCAAGGTGCGCAGGTAGTGCTCGTTGATGGCGATGGCTTTAGGGTCTGTGAAAAACTTGGCATCACCTTTACGATAGTTGAAGATGGAGTTTGACTTATTGATTCTTTCAAGGGAAAAAGCTTCAATCATCTCTTCTCTGGAAAATATCTCTGTGTCATCTCCGGGTGACCACCCAAGCAGGACAAGGAAATTAGACAGTGCCCAAGGGATAAAGCCATGTTGTTTGTAAAACTGTACTGCCACAATTTCGCCATGGCTTCGTTTTGAAATTTTGGCCTTTTTGAGATCCAGGGTCAACGGCATATGGGCAAAAACAGGAACCGGTGCTTCAAGGGCTTCGTAGAGGAGGACCTGGCGCAGGGTGTTGGTCATATGATCCTGGCCGCGGATGACGTGGGAGATTCGGTCGCGGATGTCATCCACCACATTACAAAGTAAGTACAGCGGATTACCGGTGGAACGGACAATGACAAAATCTTCTATTTCACTGTAAGCTGCCTTTATCCGGCCAAGAACTTTGTCGTCATAGGAAAGAATTCCATCACGTTCAGGCACCTTGAATCGGATCACAAAGGGGAACTGCTTCGCTTCTTTTTCGGCTATCTGCTCGTCGCTTAAATTACGGCAGGTGCCGTCATATCCGTAGGTGGTTTTGTTCGCCTGGGCAGCCTGCCGTTTGGCGTCAAGTTCTTCTTTTGTGCAGAAACACTTGTAGGCCTTTTGGGTCTCAAGCAGCTTCCGGGCAGAAGCTACATGGTCAGCATCAAAATCCGTCTGAAAGTAAGGGCCTTCATCCCAGTCTATACCGAGCCACTCCATTCCCTCAATAATACCTTTGATGGATTCCTCAGTAGATCGTTCAGCATCGGTGTTCTCGATGCGCAGGATGAGTTTACCACCGGTTTTTTTTGCATACAGCCAGTTGTAGAGAGCTGTTCTAGCTCCACCAATGTGGAGGTAACCGGTGGGACTTGGTGGAAAACGTAGCCGTGTTTCAGTCATGGAAAAAACCTTGTTTGTGTTTGGAGATATTGCCTAGTCTGGTTGAAGCTTTTATAGTATGCCTGTTGTATATCGTTTTCGACCACTTTGTTCAATAGCTATTGACTGGAAAGGACGATTTGATATTGGCGGGTTTGAAAAAAAGTTGAATATTTTTAGTTGTTCTCTTTGCTGGAACTCGTTATAGTTCGTTCTTTTTAGCTGTTTTTATATAGAGTTTTTCGTCACAGATGGAATGGTACACTTTTGTATTGTGTGTCTTGTAATAAAAGCTGATTCCATGAGTATTCGATGTGATGCCGCTTGGGTTTTCCGAATGCGTTGATTATGATATAACGATATCAATGGGTTCTTGGGGAACGGGAGGCCTCGATAGCGAACGCCCGAGGGGAGTGCGTGTCTTTCTTTTTTAACATACCTGGTTGTGGATTTTATGTCTGTATTTCAGTATGTTACAAAAAAAAGAATACGAATCCGTCACGGATTCAGGTAAAAGTGAGAAAATCAGGGTAGGGAAGGAGTGAAGATGAAAGTATTGATCAGTGATAATATGTCTCCCTTGGGAGAAAAAATTCTGGTGGATGCCGGGCTTGATGTTGATGTTAAAACAGGGCTTGCACCGGAAGAGCTCAAGGAGATTATTGGCGAGTATGATGGTCTGGTTGTACGTAGTGCCACTAAGGCAACTGCTGAAATTATTGATGCTGCCGAAAATTTGAAGGTTATCGGGCGTGCCGGAATCGGCCTTGATAATGTGGATATTCCAGCTGCAAGCCAGAAAGGTATAGTCGTTATGAACGCACCTGACGGTAATGCTACGACAGCAGCAGAACATGCCATTGGTATGATGATGTCCCTGTCTCGTAATATTCCGCAGGCAACGGCTTCCATGAAAGAGGGGAAGTGGGAAAAAAAGAGTTTTATGGGACGTGAACTCACCGGAAAGACCTTTGGTATTTTTGGTATTGGCCGTATTGGAGCCATTGCAGCCAATCGTGCCCAGGGATTGAAAATGAAGGTCATCGCTTATGATCCTCATATGCCTGAAGATCTGGTCAAAAAGCTTGGTGTTGAGCTGGTGAGTGTTGAAGAGCTTGCAAAACGTGCTGATTACATCACTGTGCATGTACCGCTCACCAAAGAGACTGCCAACGTTCTTTCCACCGAATTTTTCTCCAATATGAAGAACGATGCCATGTTCATTGATTGTGCCCGTGGCGGTGTCTGCGATGAAGAAGCGCTGTACAAGGCGCTGGTTGATGGCGAGATCGCTGGAGCCGCTCTTGATGTGTTTGCTCAGGAACCCACCACAAAAGAAAATTGTCCCTTGCTGGGTCTGAAAAATTTTATCTGTACGCCGCATCTCGGTGCTTCAACCAGTGAGGCCCAGGAGAATGTCGCAACTGCCATCGCAGAGCAGGTTGCAGATTACCTGAACAAGGGCGTGGTTACCAATGCGGTGAATGTTCCCTCGGTGAGTGATGATGTTCTGGCCCAGGTTGGTCCTTATGTAAAACTTGGTGAAATGCTCGGCTCCCTACACATGCAGATCGCAAAAGGTGGCGTCCAGGAAGTGTCTCTTGAATATTCTGGAGAACTGGCAGAACTGAACACCAGTCCTGTTACTGTGGCCTTTTTGAAGGGTTTGTTTACCCCAATACTAAAAGATGCGGTAAACTATGTGAATGCTCCGGTGATCGCAAAAGATCGTGGTATTCGCGTGGTTGAGTCCAAGAGTGACAGATCAAATGATTTTGTGAATGTACTCAGGATTAAAGTGGTGACAAATGAGGGCGAAAATGAACTGGTGGGAACTGTATTTGGCAAAAATGAGCCTCGTCTGGTTCGTATGAACACTTTCCGTCTTGAAGCACAGGCCGAAGGGCCCATGCTCCTTGTTTATAACAACGATGTCCCTGGCGTCATTGGGGCCCTGGGTACTACCCTCGGTAATGGCGGTGTTAATATCTCCCGGATGACTGTTGGTCGTGAAGAGGCTTCAAGCCAGAATATAATTCTGCTCAGCACCGACTCGGTTATCTCTAAAGAGCTGCTGGAAGAGGTTAAGAAGCTTGAAAATATTGATGATGCAGTGTCTCTTGAACTCAGCTAATCGGAACAACCAACAGTTTTGAACCCAACCTGAAATTGTGAGCGTTTGACGGTGATGCTGCCCGGCTTTTTTTTATGAGCCTTCAACTTTGACAATCTCGTAAAAAGGTCAATTGATAGATGGATAAGTAAAAAAACTTCAGATACGAGGCGCGTATTTTTTTTGTTTGATTTCGGTGTGCTAAGGTACGTCGTAATTGAACAAAAAATGCAGCAACGAAGCAGGTGAAAAGTTTTTACGATGCCATCAACTTTAAAGGAAAAACTATGATCTCTGAATATGAAAAGGGCTGTCCCTGTGGTGATGGAAAAGTGCCTGACCAGGAAGGAAAATGTGTGATGCCGGAGGTTACTTTCATGGCCTTTATTATGTCACTGAACACATCAGCTCTTTTTCACCTAGGAGAGATAGCAGATCCGGAAACAGGGGAGAAGGTGGTTGATTATTCCCTGGCACGTCATGCCATAGATACTTTGGTTCTTCTTGAGGAGAAGACAAAAGGAAATCTGGATTCGGATGAGACGGAGATGTTGAAGAACATCCTCTATGATGTGAAAATCCGTTTCGTAAAGGCGGTCAAAGGTGATAAGAAATCCTGAAGGGTTGTCAGGGAGTATCCTGCTGGAAAAGAATTTCTGAAAATGGCTAAGTATACAGGATTCCTTGTGCTGCAGGCACCGGCTAAAGTGAATCTGCATCTGAAGATTGCAGGGAAACGCGCCGATGGGTATCACGATCTCGATACTGTGATGCAGAAACTCGACCTTACGGATATCGTCAGATTGGCCCTCGCTGAAAATCCAGGGATAAACCTCTCTTGTCTTGGAACGGATCTACCTGAAGATTCATCCAACCTTGTGTGGAAGGCAGCGGATGCTTTCTTGAAGGAAACAGGGCTTGAGGGGAAGGTTGGCGTACGTATTGTCCTTGAAAAGAAAATTCCCATTGCAGCTGGACTTGGTGGTGGCAGCAGTGATGCGGCATCTGTTTTGAAGGGAATGAACCGGCTCGTTGCAAGCGGTCTTTCCGAAGACAAGCTGCTGATCCTTGCCCGATCCCTCGGTGCTGATGTTCCCTTTTTTGTGGTTTCCGAGCCAGCTGTCAGGGCAACCGGCATTGGAGATAAGATGAGGAGCTGGCCATCCCTTTCCGGCTGTTCGTTGCTTTTGGTTAATCCCGGGTTTTCCGTGGCAACGGCTTGGGTGTATAAAAATTTTACGTTGACAAGGGTGGATAAAGATTCTAATCTGTCTGATTCTCGTAAAAATAAGACTGGCATGGATCGGTTTGAGTCGCTGGTTAATGATCTTGAAAGGGTAACAATTGTGCGATATCCGGAGCTTGGGTGGATTAAACAGCAAATGATAGCTCGCGGTGCATCTGGTGCTCTTATGTCTGGAAGTGGTCCGACGGTCTTTGGGATTTTCCCTGATCAATCCGGGATTAAAAGGAATGCTGTTGTTGAGTGTGCAGAGTATTTTACAAAAAAGTACTCTCAGGGAGTTTTTATAACACGTCCTGCTGTTAAGTAAATTAAGTGCAGGCTGTATTGTGGTGATGGGGCGTAGCCAAGCGGTTAAGGCACCGGGTTTTGATCCCGGCATTCGGAGGTTCGATCCCTCCCGCCCCAGCCAGATGTATTCTGTAAGAAAACGAAAAATATTTTAATCCATCGTACTGAGAAAAGAGATTATGCCGAATATTATTAAGGTTTTTTCCGGAAATGCCAACCCGGTTATGGCTCAGGAAATTGCTGACTATTTGAAACTACCGCTGTCTGAGGCGGAAGTTAAGCAATTCAGCGATGGTGAAATTTTCGTTGAAATTAAGGAAAATGTTCGCGGTACTGATGTTTTTGTCGTGCAGCCAACCTGTACTCCAGTGAATGATAATCTCATGGAACTGGTGATTATGGTTGATGCCCTGCGACGTGCATCAGCACGACGGATTACCGCAGTAGTTCCTTACTATGGTTACGCGAGGCAGGATAGAAAGGTCGCGCCGCGTGTTCCAATTTCTGCTAAAGTTGTGGCGGAAATGTTTATGGCGGTTGGGATACGCAGGGTTCTTTGTATGGATCTCCATGCCGGGCAGATTCAGGGGTTCTTTAATATTCCCGTGGATCACCTCTATGCAGCACCCGTCATACTTGACTATATAAAAGATAAATTTGCCGATGTCGTTATGGTGTCGCCGGATGCTGGTGGTGTGGAAAGAACTCGTGCCTTTGCCAAGCGTCTTGACGCCGGCCTTGCCATCATTGATAAACGGCGAGATCGTCCCAATGAGTGTGAAGCGATGCACGTAATTGGTGATGTGAAAGGAAAGACAGCAATACTTCTTGATGATATGGTTGATACTGCCGGAACTCTATGCAATGGTGCTGCTACGTTAATTAAGCATGGTGCCAAAGAGGTTCACGCCTGCTGCTCCCATCCTGTTCTCTCTGGACCTGCTGTAGAAAGGCTGACTAAGTCTGTTATCAGTTCGCTTGTGGTTACTAATTCGATTCCCCTGCGTGGTGATGCCTTAAACTGTGATAAAATCAAGGTACTGTCGGTGTCTAAGCTTCTGGCACAGGCCATAGATCGTATCCACAATGAAGGATCTATCAGCTCATTGTTTGTATAGTTGGTATATCATTCGAGCAGATATGAAAAATAGAACAAGCTCGTAAAAGCTGAAATAATAGATGGATAAGTAAAACACTTCAGATGCGAGATGCGCTTTTTTTGTTGATTTCAGCGTACCAGGGTGCGCCGCTGTTAAGCAGAAAAGACAGCAACGGAGCTGGTGAAGAGTTTTTATAACGCCATCAAAATATAATATTGAGATAAAACCTGACGCGTCGAATTGTTAAGATAAAGTCAGGGCTAAGGAGGAACATATGCTTCAAGTAGACATGTCTGCTTCAAAAAGAGATAGTTTTGGTAAATGTGCCATGCGTCGCCTGCGTGTCAGTGGAAACACTCCAGCGATACTGTATGGAAATAATAAAGATGTCATGGCTCTGCAGCTTGAGACTAACTCTTTTCTGAAGACCCTTTTTCAGATCAGTCGCAAGAATGCGGTTGTCAATCTTGCCATAAATGGTGATGAAACTCGCCATGTCATGATGCGTGACATTCAAACCGATCCTGTTACGGACAGCCTTATCCACGCAGATTTTCTCGAGATTGATCTTGGGGCGCCTAAACGCTTTACCGTGCCTGTTGAGTTCACAGGGGTTGCAAAGGGTGTTGACCTTGGTGGAGAGCTGGTGGTTCATAGTTCTTCTGTTGTCATTGAAGGGCTGCCTCTTGAGGTTCCCGACGCCATAACCATTGAAATCAGCGATCTCGGTATTGGTGATTCGATTGCTTTTTCTGATGTTGAACTTACTGGTGGTTTGAGTATGGTAACAGATGGTGCTACCCTTTGTATCGAGGTTATAGCTCTGGTGGCATAGCCAATCGATGCAGTAGTTTTTTTTATCCGGAAATACCCTCAATGAGGATATTTCCGGATTTTTTTTGATATGATAAATGTATTGATGCTGTCTGCCGGTTCACCGGTTGCAGCTATTATGGGTACTTTCCGTGGCTGAAGATACTTTTCTGATTGTTGGTCTTGGAAATCCTGGTGCCAGGTATGAGAACACAAGGCATAATGTGGGGTTTGTGGTGGTGGATGCCATAGCACGCAGTGCAGGAGAATGCCTTGACCTCACAAAGTGGGATGCCGACTATTGCAAAGCTGCAATCTGGAGTACCAGGGTTTTCTTTGTGAAACCTCAGACATTTATGAATATATCAGGTCAGTCAGTTGCCAGGTTTGTGAATTTCTTTAACATTGATATTAGCAATATTCTGGTTATACATGATGATATTGATATGCATCCCGGTCGTGTTAAGCTTGTCGGTGGTGGTGGGCCAGGTGGGCATAACGGCATCCGTTCCCTTATTCAGTGCCTTGGCAGCAGGGAGTTTTTCCGGCTTAAGTATGGTGTCGGTAGGCCGGGTAAGGATGGGGTTCATCCTGAGATACCCGTTGATCGATATGTTCTTGCTTCTCTTGAGAGAGAAGAGGTTGATCTCCTCGATAGGCGGATAGATCCTATTATTACTGGTGTTCGCGCATTTGTCGAAAGTGGAAGTCAGTCCGCCATGAATCTACTCAACAGTATAAAATGACAAAGGAATGGTGTTACCACCTGCGTTAATGAGCCTACTCTTTTGTGGTACGATCGTTGTGGGGGTTTTTTTTGAAAGCAAACTCTTTAAAAGTATGGTATAATGAACATTTGGTTGAATTATGTTCTGCTGTAGCAGGATATGGTGGACCGTTTGCTGTCGCAGCGTGGCATTTTCAACATAAAGGTGATTTTTTTTAGTGTTGGGCATTTTCAGTCCCTCTGAGAGTGTATGCCTGAATTCCGATGTTATTCCAGGAGGATACTTTGTTTGTACAAGGTGATATGGCCGTTTACCCGGCGCATGGTGTAGGTGTTATAGAAGCTATTGAAAGTCAAACTGTTGCTGGTATTGATCAGGCATTTTATGTCATGAAAATACTCGACAACGACATGAAAATTATGATTCCAACTGCCAGTAGTGATAATGTTGGACTTCGTGCGATTATCAGTAAAAAGGAAGTAGAGGCGGTTCTTGAGATTTTGCGGGATCGTGACTCTGAGATAGGATCCCAGACGTGGAATCGACGCTATCGTGACTATATGGAGAAAATTAAAACAGGGTCAATCCATGAGGTTGCTGCTGTTCTTCGTGATCTCTATCTCCTCAGTGTGGATAAGGATCTCTCCTATGGTGAGAGAAAGATGATGGATACCGCCAAAAATCTGCTGGTGACTGAGATATCTCTTGCGAGAAAGGTTGATGAATCCAAAATCGAAACACTTATCGATGATATGTTTCATTGATTTGATCCACGGTTTATGTTGCTATCAAAGTAATTTTCCAGACCATTGTCCCCGGTCATGAACTCTTTTTCAGGTAATGCATCTCCAACTGGTTCCATGGTGGCATTTGACTTTCACGTGTCAGATGAGGATGCTGGGGTGCGTTTTGATCATTTTCTAGTTCAGGCAGTAACTGACATCTCCAGAAGCTGTTTGGTTCAGTCCATTCGTATGGGGCTTTTCCTTGTTGACGGTCATAAAAAGAAAAGCAGCTATCGACTCAAGTCCGGTGAACGTATCCTTGGAAGCATTTATGAAGCTCCACCACAGGTTCTGGTTCCCCAGCCTGTTCCCTTTAATATCCTCTTTGAAGATGAATTTTTACTGGTTATTTCTAAACCCCCAGGCATTGTAGTTCATCCTGCAGCTGGAAATCCCGACGGGACTCTTGTCAATGGTCTTTTGTACCACTGTAAGGAAATTGCAAATGTGGGTGATGAGGTACGACCTGGCATTGTCCATCGACTTGATAAGGATACTTCAGGGGTTATGGTGGTTGCTAAATCATCACTCTGCCATCGTCTGCTGGTGGATATTTTTAAGGAGAGAGAGGTTGAAAAGGAGTACCTTGCCCTGGTTCATGGACACCTGCGTGAGCGGCAGGGGCGTATTATTACTTCCATTGATAGACACCCGGTACAGAGACAGAAAATGACCGTGTGTGAGGAGCATCATGGTCGCTATGCTGCAAGCAGATGGCAGGTTCTTGAGGAGTATGCTGAAGGCTGCAGTTTGCTCAGGGTCGGGATTGAGACCGGACGTACCCATCAGATTCGAGTTCATATGGCTTCATTGGGGCACCCTGTAGCCGGCGACAATCTTTACGGCAGGGCAAGGAACACCAGGAGTTATCCCAGACAGATGCTGCATGCCCATTGTCTTCGCTTTGTACATCCTGTCACAGGAGCAACCATGGATTATACTGCCCCTGCCTGGTCGGATTTTCAATTGATCATTGATCAGTTACGTGATCTTGAATATGAAAAACTGCTGAATGGACCATGAATATTGGAGTAACTGGTGGCATGGGTTCCGGGAAGAGCTCTGTGGCAAAAGCACTGGCTCTGATTCTCGGATGTGACTACGTCAGTGCAGATAGTATTTGTCGCAGTCTTCTAGAGCCTGGTCATCCCGGATATGTGCAGGTCAGTAGAGAGTTCCCTAATAGTTTTTTTCTGTCAGGTGGCGAAATTGATCGAGCTGCTTTACGCCAGGCTATATTTTCAGATAATAAGTTACGTGTAAAGCTTAATGGTATTCTCCACCCGCTGGCTCGAGAGGAGATTAGAAGACGGTGCGCCAGTGCAGATACTTGTGGATTTGATCTCGTGGCCGAAATACCGCTTCTTTTTGAAACCGGTTGGCAGGATGACTTTGATATAACCCTGGTTGTTTTTGCAGATGCCGGGACTTGTATTTCCAGAGTAGTGGCAAGGGATTCGGTGTCTGAGGGTGACGCCCTGAAGGCATACTCCTCCCAGATGTCACTTGAGGAAAAATGCAATCTGGGAAACAGGGTTATTGATAATTCTGGAACCTTTGAGGATACCATGGCTGCGCTGAGGTTGTTTGCTACTGAATTAAGCTGAATCCAAGGCGGTAGGGTGTTTATTTTCCTGGCAACGTATTTAATGTACATGTGGTTTTCTCCATCAGGTATTTTCTGGAAACACTTCCCCCCCTTTGGGACCTTTGTTGTAGATGCGATTTGTTATCTGTAAAGTCATTGGTATTGTACACCATAAATTGCGTTTTTGGGAAAGCATGCAGCTTCACTGTCAAACGCTAATGGCTCCAGGATACAGTAAAAGATCTGTTTTTAAGGTGAAATGAGAAGAGAGGGTGAAAAAGTCTTGACAGCAATTTCCTGAAACCTTACTATACCTTCATCAAACGCTAGTCCTGCCTGAGATTCTGCTCGAAATAGAGAATTCAGTAAAACGAATTTTGATATCCCGGATCCAAAAACGTTTAATGATATAAAATAAGTGCAACCTGCTATTTGCACAACGCGATACTATTCAATCATTTCCATATAATCCTATCTAACACAAATTACAAATATCTCTTTGTTAACAGAGTTGCCAGGTTGTTTATATGGCATTTTCATAACCTGATATCCCTAAACCTATTTGTTAATAGTGATAAGCTCGTAAAAAGTTAAAATAACCGATGGCTAAGTAGGTAAGCATAGACTCTGGAAAACTTCAGATGCACCTTAAGAGCACTCCTGTGCTGGTGCGATGCACATATTTTTTGTTTAATTCTGGAGTACTCGGGTGCGTCGCAATTAAACAAAAGCGTACCCCAGGGGCACTTCCTAAAGGGGCGCACACGAAGCAAGTAAAGAGCTTTTGCGATGCCATCAATAGTAGTGGAATTATTATTCTAAATACAATCAACTGATGATTTGTGAAACCAAAAATTCCTGTTTGTGCAGGAATTGCAAAATCATGCTGACTGCCTTGCAAAACAGCCTCTATAAAGGAGAAAAGTATTAATGAATCTGGCTGACTTAAAACTAAAGAAAATAGTTGACCTGGTAAAACTTGGGCGAAAGCTCAAGGTGGAAAGTGTTAACACTCTGCGTAAGCAGGAATTGATTTTTGCCATTCTTCAGGCCCAGGCGGATAAAGATGGGAAAATGCGAGGCAACGGTGTCCTGGAAATTCTTCCTGATGGCTTTGGTTTTTTGCGGGCACCTGATTACAATTATCTTCCTGGCCCAGATGATATATATGTTTCTCCGTCCCAGATAAGACGTCTTGGTCTGCGAACCGGTGACACCATTGAAGGGCTTGTGAGAGCCCCAAAAGATGGCGAGCGTTACTTTGCTCTGCTTAAGGTGGAGGCTATTAACTTTGATTCTCCTGATGCATCAAAGAAGAAAACAGTTTTTGGTAATTTAACACCCCTGCATCCTGAGGAAAAATTTAAACTGGAGTGTGAACCGGATAACTTTTCAATGCGGCTCATGGAAATGATGTGCCCACTCGGTAAGGGACAGCGAGGCTTGATTGTTGCACCTCCTCGGACAGGAAAAACTGTTCTTATTCAGAAACTTGCCAATGCCATAGCTAAAAATCACAAGGAAGTATATCTCATCGTTCTGCTGATAGATGAACGTCCTGAAGAAGTTACTGAGATGAAACGTACTGCGACAACAGCCGAGGTCGTCAGTTCTACCTTTGATGAACCACCGCAACGCCATATTCAGGTTGCGGAGATGGTTATTGAAAAGGCCAAGCGACTGGTTGAGCATAAAAAAGATGTGGTTATTCTTCTTGATAGTATTACCCGGCTTGCCAGAGCCTACAATACAGTGACTCCAGCGAGTGGAAAAATCTTATCCGGTGGTGTGGAGGCCAATGCTCTTCATCGTCCCAAACGATTTTTCGGTGCAGCCAGAAACATTGAAGAAGGTGGCAGTCTAACTATTATTGCCTCAGCCCTTGTTGAGACCGGTAGTCGCATGGACGAGGTGATTTTTGAAGAGTTCAAGGGAACCGGTAATATGGAGGTTGTTCTTGATCGTAAGATGTCGGATAGAAGGATTTATCCTGCCATTGATGTGAAGAAATCCGGCACCAGAAAAGAAGATCTACTTCTCGAACCTGCTGTGCTGAACCGTGTCTGGATTTTACGTAAGCTGCTGGCGTCTATGAACCCTGCCAACGGTATGGAGTTTATTATTGATAAGCTGAAGCAGCATGAAACAAATGAAGGGTTCTTTGATTCTATGAATAGCTGATGGATTCTTGTGTGTCTAAGTTTTTTATGGATGTGAGTGTTTTAGGTTGAAATTCCTGCACGGTTTTATTATATTTCAACCTTTTTGATATGTTGCAACACAAAATGTGATCACGAGATCACTTCTATTTTTAAGGAATAACGATTATGAGAAGCGAGATACATCCTGAATATCATAAAATCACAGCTACTTGTGGTTGCGGTAATAAAGTGGAAATCGGATCTGTTAATACAGAAATGAACGTTGAGATCTGTTCAGCATGCCATCCTTTCTTCACTGGAAAGCAGAAGCTTATTGATACTGCTGGACGAATTGAGAAATTCAAGAAACGTTACGCAAAGCATTTCGAGAAAAACAAGAAATAACAACTGGAGTTTCTGTCTTTCGCAGACAGAGCTTTTTCTTTGTTGATCCACAGTCTGTTCGCAGGTTGTGGATCTTTTCTGTTTTATGGTCTTTACCATTCTTCCCTTGGTACCCCTTCATGATAGATAAACTCACCGACCTTGATGAAAAAATATCTCACCTCGAAGGAAGACTCTCCGATCCCTCTCTTGTCAATGATCAGAAGGCTTATCAGAAAGTTGCCCAGGAGCATTCCCATCTTACCCGGCTCCAGTTGCTTTTCGATGAACTTGACGGGGTTGTTGCTGATATCGCCGAAAATCGGGAGCTGCTCCAAGATGGAGACGAAGACCAAGAACTCCTTGAGTTAGCTCGAGAGGAAATTGAAGAGCTGCTTGAGCAGGAGAAAAAACTTGAGCAGGAGATAATGCTGCTTCTGCTTCCCAAAGATCCTAATGACGAGCGCAATACCTTTTTAGAAATCAGGGCCGGAACAGGAGGAGATGAGGCAGCACTTTTTGTTGCAGATTTGTTCCGCATGTATTCCCGTTACTCAGAGTCCATGGGATGGAAAGTAGAGGTCATGAGTTCGAGTCCCCTGGGAATCGGTGGTTTTAAAGAAATAATAGCTCTCATAACAGGTGACTCTGTCTATTCACGACTAAAATATGAGAGTGGAGTTCACAGGGTTCAACGGGTACCGGAAACAGAGACCCAGGGGCGAATCCACACCTCAGCTGTAACAGTTGCCATCCTTCCTGAAGCTGACGAAGTGGAGCTTAATATTAATCCCAGTGAATTGAAGTTTGATGTGTATCGGGCATCGGGACCTGGTGGGCAGTCAGTAAATACTACTGATTCTGCAGTTCGTATAACCCATCTTCCCACTGGGCTTGTTGTCACCTGCCAGGATGAGAAGTCGCAACATAAGAATAAGGCAAAAGCTCTCACTGTACTTCGGGCTCGTCTCCTTGATAAGATGGAACAGGAACATCATGATAAAATTTCTGAAGAGCGTAAGAGTCAGGTTGGTAGCGGAGATAGAAGTGAAAGAATCCGTACATATAACTTTCCGCAGGGTAGAATGACGGACCATCGTATAAATCTCACACTCTATAAACTTGACGCCATCATGGCCGGTAAACTTGAAGAGGTTCTTACCCCGCTCATCACTCATGATCAGGAAGAAAAACTGAAACAGATACAATGAGCAGAGTTTGCATTTTTGCCGGATATGATCACTTTTTCGCTACAAGAGGAATGTAAGTGCTTGTTCACCAGGTGATTCAAGCTGCCACCCTGCGCCTGGCAGCAGTTGGTGTCGATACCCCGGAACTTGATGCAACACTTCTTCTCGGGCACTGCCTTGGGAAATCCCCCACTGAATTATATATCATGGCCGCAAGCGAGCTTGAAAGTGGCAATGAAACCCAGTTTCTAGAATTACTTGCATTACGGGAGCAGCGCTACCCTCTTGCCTATATTACAGGCAGCCGGGAGTTCTGGTCAATGGACTTCCTGGTAGGTCCCGATGTCCTTATTCCCCGACCAGAGACAGAACTTCTAGTAGAAAAAGCGATTGAGTTGTACGGTGACAGTCCCAGTCGCAAGGGTATGATTCTTGATCTCTGTACCGGAAGTGGGATCATAGCTGTTGTTCTGGCTCGAGAACTTGGCTGTCCAGTACTTGCCGTTGATATTTCCAGTAATGCCCTGCAGGTCGCCAGGAAAAATGCCAAAACCCATGGTGTTGAGCATTTGATCACCTTTGTGCAGTCAGATCTTCTCGCAGCCATTCGATCTTTTCCTGTTTTTTCTCTTGTTCTCTCTAATCCCCCCTATGTCAGTAGTGCTGAAATGAGTGAAGGCTTACAGCCGGAAGTTGATCTGTATGAGCCTCACCTCGCACTTGATGGTGGTGAGAAGGGGCTTGAGATAATAAAAAAGATATCCAGACAGCTTCTTCCGCTTTTTTTACCTGGTGCTTCTCTTTTAATGGAGATAGGAAATGAACAGGGTGAGGAAATTCTTTCCATGTTCAGCGCTGTTACTTCTGGAAACAGGAACTATACTGATCTTGCAATAAACAAAGACTACAGTGGTCATGATCGCATCCTATATGGAAAGTTGAAAGACAATTTTGATACTGCAGAGGTTATATAAAGATGAAAAAATTAGTTATCGAAGGTGGCCGGGCCCTGCATGGGGAAGTTCACATAAGTGGTGCTAAAAATGCTGCGCTCCCTCTTATTGCCGCAAGCCTTTTGGCACCGGGTATCCATATTCTTCACAATGTTCCAGATCTACGAGACACCCGGACCATTCTTAGACTTCTTGAGTCCCTGGGACTAAGCTGGGAGCGGCAGGGAAGCACCTTGAAAATTGATGGAACAGGTTTGAATTGTTCTGAGGCCTCTTATGAGCTTGTGAAGACCATGCGGGCATCTGTTCTCGTGCTGGGGCCATTGCTTGCGAGACTCGGTCGGGCAAAAGTGTCACTTCCCGGAGGATGCGCCATCGGCGCCCGTCCCATCAATTTCCACCTCATGGGTTTTGAACACTTGGGAGTCCGCTGTGATCTAGAACATGGTTACGTTGATGCGCGTATTGACGGTCGGTTGCAGGGTGGAACTGTTTACTTTGATATCCCATCAGTTACCGGAACAGAGAATCTTCTAATGGCTGCAGCTCTGGCAGAGGGAACGACGATAATAAAAAATGCTGCTCGAGAACCGGAGATTGGAAATCTGATTGATATGCTCACAGGTATGGGAGCTGTTATCGAGGGGAAACACAGTGAACGTTTAACCGTGCATGGAGTAGAAAAGCTTACCGCTTCGGAGAGTACTATTATTCCAGATCGTATTGAGGCTGGAACCTATGCCATCGCCGTGGCGGCTGCAGGTGGTGATGCCATGATTAAAGATTGTGATCCAGGGCATCTGCCATCGCTACTTGAAAAATTGCGGCTGGCAGGTGTGGGGCTTGAGACGGGGGATGACTGGATTCGAATCACAACAACTGCGCGGAATCATGTGACGAATGTTGTGGATGTGACAACCATGCCCTATCCTGGCTACCCAACAGATCTTCAAGCCCAGTTCATGGCACTGATGACCTGCAGTGATGGCCTCAGTGTTATTCATGAGACGATTTTTGAAAACAGGTTTATGCATGTGCCTGAGTTACAGCGCATGGGGGCTGATATTCAGATTGATGGGCGGGTGGCTATGGTTAAAGGGCTTGGCGGGAATTTACTCACCGGTGCCCAGGTGATGGCAACTGATCTCCGGGCAAGTTCCTCTCTGGTGATAGCGGGTCTTGCCGCAGCAGGGAGAACTGATATCTCCCGTATCTATCATTTGGAGCGCGGGTATGAAAATATGGTTGATAAGCTCACAGGACTAGGTGCTACCGTCTGGAAAGAGGACGAGTAAAGAAGAGGGGGGGGCAGGTCTGTGATGTCAGGGAAGTGGAAAAAAGACGGTGAATTGTGCTCCACCAAGGGTTGAACTGTCAACCTCTATAGTACCATGATGTTCTCCTGACATTTGTTTTACGATGGCTAGTCCCAATCCTGTGCCATCGACACGTCTGGTGAAGAATGGTTCGAAAATCTTTTCCTCTTCGCCGGGAGTAATGCCCGGGCCATTATCTTCCACCGAGATTTTGAGCCTGTCAGGCTCCCCATTGCCTTTGATTTCTTCAGCAGTTATACGAATCTTTTCTTTCCCGAGAGGTGTAAAAGCCAGTGCATTTTGAAGGAGATGGTTGAGTATGGTGAAGAGCTGGTGCTGATCGGCCCAGATGTCCATCATATCGTCAACCTGGATATCAAGATCTATGTTCTGAGGCCAGGATGGTGCAGCCTTTGCAACTTCAATCACTTCAGTAAGACATCGTTTCAGAGAAAACCAGTCTTTCTCAGCATGTTCGGGGCGTGCAAATTTCAGAAAATCTGAAACGGTATCGGAAAGCCTGTTAGACTCCCGTAGAATAATTGTTATTAGCTCTGTATTGGTTTGTTGCTGCGGTGTTCCCAGTTGGCTTAGTTCGTTGGCGAGAACCTGGGCAGACCCGGAAATAGCGGTGAGCGGGTTTCTGAAATCATGGGCAATACCGGCGCTCATTCTTCCTATGGCTGCGAGTTTTTCTGCCTGCTGCATCTGTTTTTCGAGCCGCTCTACTTCACTGATATCCTGGATGGTTATGACTCTGCAGTTTCCACACTGCCGTGGCCTTTCCTTGTTCTGTTTTTTCCCCCTGAGGCGTTTGTACTGCAATATGGAGTAAGAGTATCCTATTTGGATGATATCGCCATTTTTTTGCTGCAAGGATGCTGAGTGTCGTGATCCTTTGTCGGTGAAGCTCACATTGGGAAAGATTTCGTGGAATCCCCTGTTGAGGAGTTCGGACAACGGAAAACCGGTTATCTGGGTTGCGGAATTGTTTGCAGAGCTTATCAGGTTCTGGTCATCGGTGGTGATGATGCCGGTGCTTATGTCGTCAAAGATTTGTTTGTAAAGAAGGCTTAGTCTGTCGTAGTCACGTACTGAATCGGAAAGGGCATCTTCTGTCTTTCGGAGACGGCCTGCAAAAAGGCTGCTCAGGATTGCTGCCAGGAAGAATGTGAGCCCATATACTGCGAAAAGATTCAGGGTGGCCATCTCATCCTGGCCATAATCATAAAATGGAATGTTGAGGAACTCAGGGAAGATACGATAGTACTCAAGAATCAGTACCAGCGCATATTGCAGGGTTGCAGCCCCTGCTGCTATGAGTCCCCCCAGGCGTGGTAAAATAAAACCCCCGGCAATGATTGGAAAAAAGTAGATAGGTGAAAAAATTGAGTGCGAGCCGCCGGTATAGTAGAGAAGCAGTGATATAAAAAAGGTGTCAAGCAGGATCTGCTTTGTCCCGAAGGATTTGGGGTTAATCTCTGTCTTGAGGAGGATAAGGCTTGAAGCGATGGAGGTGATATAGACCAGCAGAATAAAGAAGAATAATAGTGGTGGTGGAAGAACAACAACGTTAAACTGCCCTGACTGGAGGTATGCGCTCACTCCAAGAAGCAGGGTGTAGAGAACTACACGGAGAAACAGCATCCACAGGAGTTGGTTGACCATGAGCCTGTGGACAGTACGCTGGTGCGTTTTTGACTCGCTCGAGGGTGTGGTAATTGCCATTGCTGGTTTCTTTAGCCTATGTCATATTTTTTAATTTTATATCGAAATGATCTGAAGCTGATACGGAGTAGTTCAGCAGCACGCATTTTGGAGTTTCCGGTTTTTTCAAGGGCTGCTGTAAGGAATTTTTTTTCGGTATCTGCCATGACTTCTTCAAGGCCCCTTGAAAAAAGTTCATCTTCATTGGCAATAATCTGAAAAGGGTCTGATTCTGAACTGTCTTCAGTAGTACCTGCCTGTCGATGGGCGGACAGGGTGAGGCTCTCCGGCAGGATAATGTTTGATGATTCCAGGGCAACCCCTCGCTCAATAATGTTCTCAAGTTCCCTGACGTTGCCGGGGAAATCATATTTCATCAGGACTTCCATGGCATAGGATGATATCTCCTGGACTTCCTTCCCAAAGAGTTTTGAATATTTTTTCAAGAAATAGTTGACTAAAAGGGGCACATCTCCCTTTCGCTCCCGCAGGGGAGGCACTCTGAGCGGTACAACCGCGAGACGATAAAAAAGATCTTCCCGAAAACGACCTGCCATGATCTCTTCTTCCAGCACTCGGTTTGTTGCAGCAATGATTCGGACATTGACTTTTTCCACCTGAACTCCGCCAACAGGTTTTACTTCACGTTCCTGGAGAACCCGAAGCAATTTAGTCTGAATGATTGGAGTTAGCTCTCCTATTTCATCGAGAAAAGCGGTACCGTTGTCGGCAAGTTGAAATAATCCCTTCTTGTCAGTGATGGCGCCTGTGAAGGAACCTTTGACGTGTCCGAAAAGCTCGCTTTCCATGAGTTCTTCGGGGATGGCACTGCAGGTGATGGGCACGAAGACCTGGTCATTTACGTGGGAATGGCGGTGGATAGCCTGGGCAACGAGCTCTTTTCCTGTCCCTGATTCCCCGTAAATTAGTACATTTGCAGGAGTTATGGCAATGCGCTGAATCATCTCAAAAATCTTTATCATCTCCCGGCTCTCTCCAATTATTTCTGGGAATTCTGTTGAGACGGATTTTGCTGCCTCGTTCTGTTTTGCCCTGGAGGTGGCAGAGGTGATAACAGATTTAATTTCATCAACATTGAAGGGTTTGCTGATATAGTCAAAGGCTCCATTTTTCATCGCTAATACAGCATCATCAGGAGAGGCAAAGGCTGTAATCAGGACAACGGGAAGGGAGGGGTGCTTTTCTTTGATGGATCCGAGAAGTTCAAGACCATCCATCTTTTCCATGCGGATATCGGTGATTACCAGATCAACAAGTTTCTCACCAAGAATAGCCATGGCTTGGATGCCACTTGATGCGGCTTTGACCTGATATCCCTCCTTGACAAGAAGAATCTTCAGAAAGTCACGCATGCTGCGTTCGTCATCTACGACGAGGATTGAGGTCATGTTTCTGTATTTGAAATATGATGGTGTTGTAAGAACTCTTCACCTGCGCCGCCTGGGGTGCGCTCCTTTTTGAAAGTGTCCTTGGGGTATCTAACGGTTTTTGGAGTCCCTGCTTACCTGTTTATCTATCTAAAGTTTTATTTTTTACGAGCTTGGCAAATATTGTGAGATTATGCCTTCTATTATGAAAAGGAGTATAATTAACTTACCGCATTAACCTTAAATTTTCCAATCCTTAAATAATATCCACCCTAAACGTTTCGATCAACTCTTCCTTCTCTTTTCTTCTCAGATGTTTTATCGCATATTCCCTCAAGGAGGCACGGGATCTGTCAGGTTGTTCTTCCAAATAGACAAGGAATACCGGTCTGCGGGCCCGTGTGTATCTGGCCCCTTTGCTCGACTGGTTGTGCTCGGCAATACGTTTGACGGGATTAGTCGTGATCCCGGTGTAAAGTGTGTGGTCACTGCAGCAGACTATATAAACGTACCAGGTGAGGTTTTTTGGCGGCATGGGGCTTCCGGGGGTGGTGATTCCCAAATAAATGTCTTTTGTATCTGTTTTTTTTCGCTGAGAAATCACTATGATTGTGAATAATGAATCTCAAAACATCAGTATGGACTCAGAATTAAAAAGGCCTGTACTTTCCTCATCGCAGAAGATAGTACAGGCCATGCTAAACGCCAATGGATTTAAAAGAAAACCGGATTATTTATGGTTTGCTCTCATGGTTCTGGCAAGTTCTTTGATCTCACCTAAATCTTCAGTCATCATATTCCATCCGTACCAATAGGCATAGTCAGGATTTATATGAAAGAATGCCTGATAAGCCCTCATGCGATGTTTCATATACATACGCAGCAGAACCTGATCAATGAAGGAGAGTCTGTCAAGATCTTCATTCCAGGCAGCACCGTTGGTATGCATGAAAGAGAGGAGGAAGGGGTAGTTGAACGGATAACTTTCCGGTTTTTTAATGATCCCTTCTTTGTAGAGCGCGGCAACCGTCTCAATGGCCTCTGCCATCAGACGATCAGCTTTACCAAGGATGGAGTCGCCCATCTCGAGCTGTTTTTTTGCGTAGTTCTCAGAGTGACACTGAGTACAGGTCTTGATCATTTTATTACGTTCTTTATCCCAGGAAGCCTGGTCAAGACGGGCCATATCAACGGCTTTTACTGCGTCAAGAATAGGAGTGCCCTCACCTGTTTCCGGGTCAAGTACGCCAAGTGCCTTGAGAATGGTTACTCGGTCAGCTGCTTCCTGTTTATCTTCAGGGAGCGGCAGGCGAACACCAAGGAAACCCCATGCAGTATGGTTTTCATGGGTGCCATCTGGAAGATGACAGGTCTGACAGGTGGGAGCCACAGCGCTCTGTGGCAGATCACCGGCCTGTTTTGCAAAGTAACGCATGCCGTGTTTTGAGCTGGACCACATTTCCCACTGAGGATGGTCGTAACCCATGTGGCACTGCTGGCAGGCACGGGGATTATTAGCCTCTTTTTTAGAGAAGGTATGGCGGGTGTGACATTCGTCACAGGAGTTAACCTGATAGCGGTAGCCCTTTGCCAGCTGGTCTTTCTTTTGTTCTTCGGTTTTAATACCCATGTTATGGCATCCACCACAACCCCGGCCACCTTCAATGAGTTCGTCGGGTGCCATGTGAGTTGCAGGAATGGCATTTAAGGCTGTCCATCCAAAATTATGTTTGCCCTTGCTGAAAGAGTCATATTGTTCCTGATGGCACTCGGCACAGACAGCTTCGTCAGGCAGGACAGCTTTCATGGAGTCTTCTGCTGTGGAATGCTCATTACCGTGACATGTAGAGCAAGTAACATCATTTTCAGAGTGTTTTGAAATTTTCCAGTCGTTAACCATGCCAGGTGATACTTTTGTGTGGCAATCAACACATGTGTCTGCAGCTCCGGCAATTCCTGCCGTACCAAACAGAGCAAAAGCGCCTGCCACCAGTACTGTCTTCAATTGAATCATCTTCCCTCCCAATGGTGAAAATGGTCATGTTTTCTGCCGTTGTCGCCCTTCGACAAAGACTGTTTCCTATAAATGAAAATGTATAATGCGAATAGAACCACATTTCTTTGACATAAGTCAAATTAAATGGAAGGCAAATTTTTTTTCCCCGAAGGATCGCTTGGTTGGCTCTATAATGAGAATCATATTCGGAGTAGATTTAATTGTGGTCTTCCCTTGTCAGATAGCCGCTTTTAAGGTAAAAAGAAGCAGGGTAATTATTAGAATGCAAGGAGGGTGGAATGAGTGAGCAAGCAGCAGAGGATACGGTGAAGGATGATGGGGGGAAGGCGTCTTTTGAGTCGCAGGCCCTGACGGGACATCTCCGGGATCTTCGCTCCTGTCTTATTAAATCATTTATAACCATTATTGCCGGCTTTGCGCTATCCTACGCTTTTATAAAACCCATAGGGACCTGGTTTTTTAAGCCGCTTATTGAGGTCCTTCCCGACTCCAGCTCCCTCATCTTCACCTCCTATCAGGAAGGGTTTTTTTTTATCTAAAGCTCGCACTTGTCTGTGGATTACTCTTTGCCACTCCCGTCATTTTCTATCAAATATGGCGCTTTGTGGCGCCTGGACTTTACAAACATGAAAAACGCGTAATTGTTCCTTTTACCTTTCTTTCAACCATCTGCTTTCTTGGTGGGGCTGCTTTTGGCTATTTCGTCGTTTTTCCACCGGCTTTTAAATTTCTTGTAGGATACTCAAATGAGTATCTTGCATCTATGCCTGCGGTGAGTGAGTATTTTTCCCTTGCATTGCGACTTCTCATCGCCTTCGGGGTGATTTTTGAAATGCCGATCCTGATGGTGTTTCTTGCTAAAATGGGTGTGGTTACGGTCTCCTTTCTGAATAAAAATCGTAAATATGCCATTCTGATAAACTTCATCATCGCAGCCATTCTCACTCCAACCCCCGATGTGGTAAATCAGTTGATGATGGGTATCCCACTCCTGATTCTATATGAAATCAGTGTGGTCTCTGTCTACTTCTTTGGTAAAAAAACCTTTCTTGGTTTTACGGAGGAGGAAAACGGAGAATCAGATACGGAACTACTTGAAAACAAAGAATAAACTGTTCTTCGCCGTGGTGGCTTTTCCGCTTCTGATGCGATATCAATTCACGCAGTGAGTGCTTGATGGTAATGCAGCCTGGTTTTTTTTTTAACACGTTGATCATAGTGTACTATATCAATGTGTTAAAAGGTGGCAGGCTGTCTCTGCAGCGAGCGGCCCAACGGGAGGAAGGTGATTTTTTTTGCAACATATCTGATTGTGGGTTTTGTCTTTGCACTTCGATATGTTATAAAAAAAACTCACCGGGTTGTATCACCGATTCAGGCTAATGAATGAACATCAGTGAACAAATAATGACCACATTAGAAATATGGAGATTACCATGAGCAACAGTGCAGAGTATTCAAAGGTTCTTGAAACCGGTCGTCCGCCAAATATAAAAAGACTCTTTCCCCATTCCCGGGCCCTGCTTGTGAGTGGCAAAGTTGTGGATCGGGCGATGATAGCCAAAGGTGATGCCATGACTATGGCTGCCAATGGCCGCAACGCTATTGTCATTCGTGGAGTATTGCAGGCAGCTCAGCGTGCCAATAGTGCGATTATCATCGAAATTGCACGCTCGGAAGGTGGTGCCAATGCTTACTGTCCTGTGAACTTCTGGAACATGGCAAGGATTGTGGATGCGATGTGCAATGAAATGAACATCACCATCCCTGTAGCCATACATGCTGATCATTACGGGATAAAGAAAGAAGATGATATGGCGATGGCCAAGGTTGAAATTCCCACCATCTTTGAAGCTGGTATTACCTCCATCGCCGTTGATGCTTCCCATATGCTGGATGACAAGAATCTTCTGGCAAATATTGAATTGAATGCTCTTGTTCCCGATTGGGCAGGTCTTGAGACTGAGGTTGGTGAAATTAAAGGTGCCCTCGGACTTTCCACTGTGGATGACGCATCTTTTCTCATTAAAGGGTTGAATGCACACGGCATCTGTGCAGACTGGATTGCTTTGAATAACGGTACCACCCATGGTCTTGAATCATCCGGTCAGGGGATTCAAGTAGAGCTCACAGCTGAGATTCACAAAGCCCTCGCTTCATATGGAACGTCGGGCGCGCAGCATGGTACGTCTGGAAACAGTTCTGAGCGGTTACGAGCCATTGCAAAGGAGACGGCCACTACCAAAGCCAACGTTGCAACTGCGTTGCAGATGGTTGCCTGGGGTGTTGATGTTAATGACTATGGAAATGCCATCCTGGATAGTGACGGAAGACTCCAGAAAGTGAAGGGAGAAGGGCTTACCGAGGAAATGTGGGAAGAGATGGTTGCCTTTGGAGATGCTCAGGGCTGGCAGGGTGGGGATTATAAAAAGCTCAACCTTCCATTTGAAAATAAAATCAGTGGTCTTGCAAAAGAGATTCGTGATCGAATGTGCAAGCGTGTTGAGGAGTTTAGTTACAACCTGCTGGTTGATGTTTTTTTAGCCGAAGGGTCAGCAGATCTTGCCAAAGAGGCAATACTTGCTGCTGGTTCCCACGATCTTGGGCCAAAGGTAAACCGGATTGAAGATCCACAGGAGTGGACAAAAGAGAAAATTATTGCAAGGGCTGCAGAGCTTGATACCGATAAAGGACCTGAAGGGGATTTTGATGACTGATGAATTGCAGCAGATGCCAATGAAAAAAATTATGGTAACCGGTACGGCCGGTTTTATTGGTTCTTTTCTGGCAAAAAAATTAAGGGAAAGCGGTTGCGAGGTTATTGGTGTTGACACCATAACTGACTATTATGATGTAGGGCTTAAACGTGACCGGCTGCGCTATATAGCTGATGGTGGTGGGTTTCAAAATTTTGAGGTGGACATTTCTGACCGTAGTGCAGTTGAGAAACTCTTCACTGAGCACAGCTTCGATGCTGTTGTCAATCTAGCTGCTCAACCAGGAGTTCGTTACTCCCTCATTAACCCGGCATCCTATATTGATACCAACCTAGTTGGTTTCGCCAATCTCCTTGAGGGGTGCCGCCACTCGGGGGTAAAACATTTTGTGTATGCCTCTTCCAGTTCTGTTTATGGTGCCAATACCCACCAGCCCTATTCTGAACATGACAACGTCAATCATCCGGTATCTTTATATGCAGCCTCAAAAAAGTCCAATGAGCTGATGGCCCATTCCTACAGCCATCTTTTCGGGCTCCCTTGTACAGGACTGCGTTTTTTTACGGTGTATGGGCCCTGGGGCAGACCTGATATGGCGCCAATGCTTTTTGCAAAGGCTATTCTTGCCGGAGAGGCCATAAATGTATTTAATAACGGAAATATGGAACGTGATTTCACATTTATTGATGATATTGTGGAAGGTGTAGCCAGGGTGATACAAAAACCAGCAGAACCTGATTTTGACTGGAAAAGCGATGCTCCTGATCCTGCCACTTCCTATTGTCCTTACAGAGTCTACAACATCGGTAATAACAAGAAGGAGCGGCTGTTCTATTTTATTCAATTGCTGGAAGAGAATCTCGGGAAAAAAGCTGACAAGAACTTTATGCCGATGCAGCCAGGTGATGTCCAGGCTACCTATGCAAATGTAGATGATCTGATAGGGGATTTTGGTTATAAGCCGGATACGCCGCTTGATGTGGGCGTGAAGAGCTTTGTTGAGTGGTACATGGAGTACCATAAATCATAAATGATGGCTGTCGTAAAAACTCTTTACCAGTTTCGTTGCTGCATTTTTCGTACAATTACGACGACCCTCATACGCCGAAATCAAACAAAAAATATGCACCTCGCATCTGAAGTTTTTTGCTTAACAATCTATCAATTGACCTTTTTGCGAGGTTGTCATAAATAGTTGTTTTATCATGTGAATATCCCTTTTCCCGGGGTGCGGGAGTGTTGTTACTAAGGCATCCATTCACTTGTACAGTGAATGGATGCCTTACTTGTTTGAAGCTGAAAACAGGATGGGGATTTACTTCATCAGTTCCATGGCGGCATTGATGATCGAGGGTGAGTCCAGTTTCGAGTTCTTCCAGAGTATTTCCTGAGGGGCGTGCTCGATAAAGGTATCCGGGTGCCCCAGCAACAGAGTTTTAACTGAGAAGAGTTTTTGTTTAGAGAGGAGCTCCAGCACTAGACTGCCAAATCCACCATGCTCAGCATTGTCCTCCACAGTTACTATTCGTTCAGTCTTCCTGGCCCATTCACAGATAAGTTCCTTGTCCAGTGGTTTGATAAAACGTGGATTGATAACAGCTGCATCAATGCCAAGTTTTTCCAATCCTTCCGCAGCTCGCATGGCAGGATAAACACGATTTCCGATGGGGAGGAGGAGAATGTCTGTGCCTTCACGGAGGAGTTCTCCACGACCAATTTCAAGTTGTAGCAGTTCCTGATCCAGGGTCACATCTTCCCCGGCCCCTCTGGGATATCGAATTGCGGTGGCCCCTGGAAAAGAAATTGCAGTATGGAGCATATGCTGCAGTTCATTCTCATCTTTTGGCGCCATATATGTGAGGTTGGGAATAAAACGAAGAAAAGAGATGTCGAAGACACCGTGATGAGTAGGTCCGTCATCACCAACAACACCACCCCGGTCAATGGCCAGGGTGACAGGCAGGGAGGGGATACAGATGTCATGGATGATCTGATCCAGCGCTCTTTGGAAAAATGAGGAGTAAATGGCCACAACAGGGTGTGTCCCCTCGGTTGCAAGACCAGCTGCAAAGGTGACTCCGTGCTGTTCGGCGATCCCAACGTCAAAGAAACGATCCGGAAAGGTGGTGCTGAATGTGCTGAGACCAGTACCAGCGGGCATAGCTGCTGATATTGCTATGACATCTGGATTTTCTTTTGCTATTTTGCAGAGGGTGTTTCCAAAGACTTCAGTGTAGCTGATGGGGCCACTTGAAGGACAGGGAACTCCGGTTTTAATATCAAAGGGGCCAAGGCCGTGGTAGTTGCCGGGATTATCTTCAGCCGGCTGGTAGCCTTTGCCCTTTTGTGTTATCACATGGACCAGAACAGGACCGTCAACGTGGTCTCTGATGTTTTCAAGTGTTGGAATAAGGTCTTCAAGCTCATGACCGGGAATGGGGCCAATATAGTAGAATTTCAGGGCTTCAAAGAGCATGCCGGGTGTGAAGAAGCTTTTGATGTTTTCTTCACTTTTCTTTAACACATTGAGAAACCGGTCTCCCACGCCATGGAGCTCTTTAAGCCCGCTGGATATGTGTTTCCTGAGGCGACGAACTGTCTTACTGGTGAGCTGCCTTGAAAGAAAACTGGACATCGCTCCTACGTTTTCTGAAATGGACATCTCGTTGTCATTTAGGATAACGATCAGGTCTTTGTCAAGGTGTCCAGCCTGATTCAGGGCCTCAAAGGCCATTCCGGCAGTCATTGAGCCGTCACCAATGATGGCAACCACCTTGTTTTTGTTTTTTTTGAGGTCTTTGGCACATGCCATACCCAGGGCTGCTGAAATTGAGGTAGATGAATGCCCTGTTTCAAAAGCGTCATATTCGCTTTCTTTAAACTTGGGGAAACCACTCAGGCCTTTATACTGGCGCAGGGTGTGGAATTTAGCCTGTCTCCCGGTGAGAAGTTTGTGGGCGTAAATCTGGTGCCCCACATCCCAGATAAGTTTGTCATCAGGTGTGTTGAAAACATAATGAAGGGCAAGGGTGAGTTCCACTACTCCAAGGCTTGGTGCCAGATGCCCTCCGGTTTGAGACACCGTTTCAATGATTGTCTGGCGAAGATCTGCGGCAATGGTTTCCAGCTCGGGGATTGTCAAGTTCCGGAGGTCAGCAGGGGATTGTATGTCTGTGAGTCTGATGCTTTTGGACTCTGGGCTTTCAGGTGTTAGCATTTTAGGTGTCCTAAAGGTCGCAGCAACTAATGTGACCGTGTGTATATATAATCCGCAAGCAATCGTAATGGCATGGCGTTCTCGTCAAACCCGGCCAGACTGTTTTTGGCTTCTTCCACGGCCTGTTTGGCCAGACTTCGTGTTTTTTCAATTCCAAAGTGAGCAGGATAAGTGGCTTTACCAAGTTCAGCATCACTTCCTGCTGCCTTGCCCAGCTGTTCAGTCGTGGCTGTTACGTTAAGAAGATCATCGACAATTTGAAAGGCAAGTCCTATCTTGTTACCGTATTTTTCTAGTGCTGCAAGGACCTCCGGGGTAGCTCCTCCGCAGATTCCTCCTGAGACAACAGATACGGTAATTAGAGCACCGGTTTTGCTCCTGTGAATGGTCTGCAGGGTTTCAAAGGGGAAATCGCTGTTTTCATTTGTGATGTCCAGATCCTGGCCACCGACCATACCGTAAGATCCAGCTGCCCGGGCGATGCAGTGGGTGATTGCCAGCTTTTTTTCAGCATCAAGTCTCCCGGTGTCGGGATTTGAAAGAAGGTCAAAAGCCCATGTCAGAAGTCCATCACCGGCGAGAATCGCTGCCGCCTCCCCGAAGAGAACATGGTTTGTTGCCTTACCGCGGCGCAGATCGTCGTTATCCATTGCAGGAAGATCGTCATGGATCAGAGAATATGTGTGGATACACTCTAAAGCACAGGCGACAGGAAGGATATCCTGGTCGGCAACGGACTTTCCTCCAATGGCCCTTGCAGCAGCCAGGCAGAGAATGGGACGGACTCGTTTTCCCCCTGCAAAGAGTGAATAACGCATGGCTTCAATGTGCTTTTTGAAAGCTCCCTCTGCTTTAGGGATGAAGGTTTCAAATGCAGCCTCGACCAGGAGCTTCTGCTCGTTAAGATAACTCTTGATCTCCATGATCCAACTCGTCAAATGGGCTTTTTATGATATCCCCCTGTTTTTCAAGGAGTAGCTCTACCTTTGCCTTGGCTTCTGTCAGTGTCTTGTTGCAGTATTCAACGAGGCTTATGCCTTCGTCAAACTTTTTCAGACTTTTTTCAAGGCTGAGATCACCATTTTCAAGTTCTTCTGTTATTTGCTCAAGTTTACCAAGAGCCGTCTCAAATGTTCGTTTGGCCATTGCGCTAGCTTTATGTACTGTTGCTGAATTGCTTTTTTTCGGTATCAAGACTATTACCAGAACCAATGCATGAGTGGTCGCTGATGATGCGCCTTTGGATTTTTGATATACCTGCCTGCGATCTTTATATCTGCATTTCAGTATGTTATCAAAAAAACAATCACGAATTCCTTATAAATCCAAGTATTATATATATTCACAGTTGTAGGAGAAGTCGAGAATAAAGTGGTTTAGAAGGGAGGTGGATGAGGAGTAGCGTCGATTGCAGACCATAACCTTCACGTGCTGGTACGCAGTCGCTGGAAAAAGAGCCTTGGAAAGTATTGAAATCCTTCGTAGCGGGCATATCGATAATCCCACCCTGGTAAAAAACTAAAAAAAGTATCTTACTCGTAGTTCAATTTTATTTTCAGTTATCTTTTCGCCGTACTCCGTATAATACCCACCCTCTAAAATAGAACCTCGTAGACGTAATTCCCAGTTGGTAAATCCTGTGTAGAGAAGTTCCGGCGTCAACGTCCATGATGTGTTATCAAGATTGATGATACCGGTAATGCTAGGGGTAAAATAGACAATGTTAAAAGGTTCCTTCCAGGTTACCCGTGCGTAGCCGTAATTCTTTCCGGTCTGGAAGGCGCCGTAACCACTTCGACTGACCGTCATTGCTTTATCCAGGAGCCGGGTTGCTGCCACAGGATCAGGTTCGTTTCCAGCTTCATGGGCGAGCCGATAGAAACGGCTCATTTCGTCTTGTGTGTATCCGCCGCCATTATGATAGTATTCAAGGATTGTTGTAATATTTTGATCAGAGAGGTAACGCATGCCCAGCAGGTAACTGGTCGAGGAATATTCTTCCGGCTGAAGTGTATCGTCCTGCTCGAGCACGATGCGGTCGGCATTGGGAATCCATGAAAACTCACCATGGACGGCAAAGTTGGTGGATATATTGGTGGCAAAGTCGATTCCATACCGTGAGGATCGGCTGTCGCCGGTAAAGTAGACTAGGTCGATATCCGTATTGTTGACCAGAAGATAGAGTCTGGCCGCCAGATTAATATTGTTCCTGCGCCCGAAATCCTCGTTCACCCCATCCCACACCGGCAGGATACTGACTGTGGCGGCCATCGACTCCACGGTGGAGCCAAAACTTCGAATCCAGGAGCTCTCAAGGCTGATGAATCCCTCCAGGTCTTCGCTGGGGTCGTTGGGGTCTTTACGTCGATTGAGAAAACCGACAGGATTCCAGGCATAACCGGTTCCCCATTTATAGGATTGTTTCCCGGCCTCAACCGTTATCAAGTCTGTCGGGCGCAGCCGCAGATAGGCCTCGTACATATCAGCCCAGTCATCATAACGCTCCTGATCCTGACTGGCCGATGCCTTGAGCAGCCAGTTGAAGCTGTTTCGGTTCAGACTGTAACTGCCGTCAAACTGCAGAGAGCCGGTCAGCCTGTCAAGATTTGTCCGATCACTGTCCGGGCCACCGAGAAGATAGAGAGAACTCCCCCTGTTGAGGGAGAAATGTTCAAACTTTCCCTCAAGGTAGCCACCCCATTCCAGAGGTTTTTTCTCAAAGGCTTCCAGGTCAAAGTCAAAGCTGTTGCCCTGTTCCTCAGCCGTGCAGGTCGTCCAGGGCAGCAGGACAAGGATAAACAGCCCCAGGACAGGAACATAAAGAGTTCTGCCTCTTTTTCTGTAACACCTTTTCATTCAGGATGGTTGTGTGAGGGATTAACGGAGCTCATCAACCTGCGGCATGAATTCCAGGGTAAACACCTCATCATCAAATTGACGTTTTTTTATGTTGGCAAAGATCATCACCGAGCGGTAGCCCTTATGCAGGGGGCTGTCGGTAACCAGTTTCGCCGGTCTGACAACATCGTCTCCGATATTTTTTATGTCACTGTAGCGCAGGGTCTTGATGAGCATACCCGAACTGGCAATACATTCGATATCAAGGGGTTGTATTGTTTTTTTATCAACGGTCATTTTCAGGCGGTCATAGGCCACTGAACGGGTTCTTGCTTTCATGTCAAGAAGCCACCTGTCTCCAAGATCATCTACTTTTTCAACACTATACTCAACATGAAAATCCAGGCGCATGATATCGGAGTTATTGAAGACTCCGCCCACCACAGACTGCAGGCTGGTTATCCGAATCGGTTTACCCACATTGGGTATATAGAGCCACATGTTGTCACCAAGCCGGAGGGATACCCGTCCCTTTTCGCTGGCTGGTGACAGAAACATGATGACCATCTTGTCTTTGCCTTTTTTAACGGTGTAGAAAATGAATTCTTTCTGACTGCCATCCGGCTCTATATTGATAAGCTTGCGGTACATCTCATAGGAAGGTGGTTGCAGATTGGAATCCACCTGTTTTAGGATGGCATTGCCGTCAACTGCCCGGGCCGCAACCGGCAAGGTGATCAACAGGGAAAAGATGATTAAATAAAATAGGTTTCTCATGAAGTTGGCTCCTGTTGGGTTATGGGTACAGTTCAGACGTGACGTAAAGCCTTGATTGGATCCATCCGGGCTGCTTTAATTGCGGGCTGCAGGCTGCCGAGGACCGCAATGGCTACAACAATGCCTCCCACAACCAGGATTTCAGGCACACTGATGGTAGGAGAGAGGAGCAGGCCTTTCTGGCGGCCGAAATCAAAGCTGAGTCCGGAAACATTCATCCAGGCTATTCCTGCCAGACTCAGGCCGATACCGATAACCGTACCCAGAACGCCAAGCAGCAGGCCTTCAGTGACAAACAGGGCCAGGATTTTTCCAGGGCTGGTACCGATGGCTGCAATGGTGCCGATTTCATTGATTCGTTCATAGACGGCCATGATCATCACATTCATTATTGAAACTAGGACAATGGCCACCAGCATGACTTTTATAAACAATGTCATCAGATCGATCATGCGGGCGATATTAAAAAAAGGTGAAAGCTTTTCCCAGGTGTGTATTTCAAAAACAGGTTTACCTTTTTTGTTTGTACGGGAACCGGGGGCTTGTTTGAGTTGGGCGTAAACAGCATCAAGTCTGTTCATGTTTTTCAGACGAATGGCAACCTCACAGGCCTCTTTTGATTCAATGCGCAACAGTTCCCTGGCATCTTCAATATGCATAACTCCGTCCCGACCGCCGGGGCCGACTATGCCTTCAAGGATTCCCCTGACAGTAAAGGTCTGTCCATTGACTGAACCGGCCTTGTTATTGGCAACCAGTACAATGGAGTCTCCGATTTTAACTTTCATCCCCTTAGCGATAAGCTCGGGAATCAGTATTTCACCGCGACCGATAAGGCCGTCCTTCTTACCCTTGATAATCCTGGATGCCAGCAGGGGGACGGTTTCCATTTCCATCTCAGGGTTGACCGCAGAGAGCCTGATATTTGTGGTTTCGCTGAAGTTTGAAAACATGGCGCCGATGCGGATTCGGGGAGAAAATGCCTCAATATCAGGGTTGTCTTTGAGAAGTCGGCTTATTTTTTTCAACTGTTGTTCGGTAAGGTTTTTATCCAGAGGCAGACTGTCCATGGAAGAGAGATATCCTTTTTTATGGATCTGGATATGGCCGAGCATGGAATCGGTTATCTGGCCAACCATCATGTTTTTAAATGAGCCGGAAACGGAGATAAAGAGCAGGACTGAGACCACGCCAAGGGTTATGAGGATGGAAGTAAGCAGGGTCCGCCGTTTATATCGCCAGAGGTTTCGGGCTGCAATTTTCAGAACATTATTCATGGTTGTCTCCTTTGCCGTCCTCTTTGCGGATCAGGCGTCCATCTTCTAGGGTGAAGATTATTTCGGCGTTTTTGACCACCCGCTGGTCATGGGTGGAAAAGATAAAGGTGGTGCCGAACTCGTCGCGCATTTTTTTCATCAGCTCAATGATCCGTTCGGCTGACTTTCGATCCAGGTTGGCCGTTGGCTCATCGGCCAGGACCAGGGGCGCATTGGTGACCAGGGCTCGGGCAACAGCAACCCGCTGTTTCTGGCCGCCGGAAATCTGGCTGGGAAACTTGTCGGCCTGATCCGCGATCCCAACCGCTTCAAGAAGTTCGTTGACCCGTTTTTTCCGTTTATCCTTATGCCAGTTTTGTACCATAATCAACGGGTATTCTACATTTTCAAAAACCGAGAGAACGGGAATCAGGTTGAAATCCTGGAAGACAAAACCGATATGTTCGCCACGAAACCCAGCTACCTGGTTCTTTCCCATGTCTCCAATGTCCTGGCCAACAACTTTAAGGATACCACTGGTTGGGGGATCAAGGCATCCGATCATGTTGAGCAGGGTAGATTTACCGCTGCCGGATGGGCCGACAAAGGCGACAAATGAAGACTTGTCGATGGTAAAGGACACATTCTGTATGGCTTCTACCGTGATTTCACCCATCTGGTAGGTTTTAGTGATGTTGCTGCTTTCAACAAGGTGCATTAAAATCTCCTTTAAAAAAAGTCATCATCATAAGTGGGGAAAAGAGGATCTCTAGTTGTAACGGTTGGCATTCGAATAAACACTGCACCAAGAATGGTGGCGTTGTAAAAATATTTCACCTGTACCGTTGCGGGTACCTTAGAAAGCACTCTTGGTGGGCAAAAGAATTTCCTGAGTCCACTCTTTTCTATTGAGTCATCAGTTATCGTAACTTTTTACGAGTCCATTAGGAATAACCAGTCTTGGTTAGAATATCATACCGAATGTTTTTGTAAATTTATTAACGAATATTCCTGTGAACAGCCTTGAATATACCCCTTCAATGTGACTTTATGGTGTCTATACATTTTTTTCTGTTAGGGCTGGGTGTAGGAAAAACTGATTCATTATAATGAACATAAGCATGTTTTGTGCCATTCCATCGCTTAAATGATTGTGTCGTTATGCTAATTAGATAGGGTGTGTGTGGTGCCGCGCCAAGGTATGCGCGTGGAGGATGTTCGACGATAATGTCGAAAGAAACGGTCATTGTCGACCTTTGTTCGTGCCGTGTACTGACGACCTGGAAGAACAGATTTGGATTCTGTAGGTTCAATGGAAGATGACTAATCGCGTCACAGATTAGGCGATCCATGCTTTTATATGTTTTAATTTTTTTATTAATGAAAGCTCATCCTGAGCTTCATTGAGCTGGTTTATCATGTTCTTGGCTGATGTGAACAATGTTTTGATTTTGATTCCACCTTGAGTTCTTGCACAAGCAATACTCTTTGCAAACATACTTTTACCAACACTTGAACCATGATAGAAGGATGGAGTAAGGCGGTTCTGCTGATCAAAACAGGAGTTGTATGCTTGGGGAAAAAGACCAGGAGTTCTTCATAAGTAGGCATTCGGTAATGCAATTATCACCTACTTGGCTCTGCTCATTCGCCAATATAGAAAACTTAAGACTGTGTCGAAGCCTCTGCTTATCTGCTATCTGCGCCCTGGTCCTAATCAGGTTCTCCTGACTCGCTTTCTGTATGTCGCCCTGTACATTCGTGTTACCCTGCCGTAGCAGAACCGCATTCTTCAGCCCCATCGACACAGGATAACCGTTGCAATAGTACTACATCCTTTACCACTTCAGGCAGGGTCTGGGACTTGCCTGGCATAAACCGATATCCTATGCTAAACTCATCTCCTAATAACGTATGCCGTGCCCGGCACACAACAAATCACTGCACTGGTTTTTTTCTCCGCTATGCTACGTAAAAACCAGTGAGTCCAAACGATACATTTATTTACAGTTGCAGGAAAATTTGACAATAAAGTGGTTTAAAAGGGACGGGGATGAAGGGTAGAATTGATACATTTGTTGATGCGTTTCTTGTTTGGCTAGATATAGAGAAGGGCTACTCTTCTCATACCATAAGCGGCTATGGACGTGATCTGCGGGAGTTTGTGCTGATGTTACCCGAAGATTTACATCCTGCTGAGCTTGTGGTTACCCATGTGCGACGCTTTGTGGTGAGTCTGCATGGAAAGAATACCGGGGCAACGGTCGCCAGAAAACTCTCTGCTCTGCGGTCATTTTTTAAATTTCTGCTGCGGGAGAAGCATATTGTAAATGATCCGGGTGCCGGAGTTGCTGGTCCCAAAGTTGGAAAACATCTTCCTGTTTTTCTTACTGTTGATGAGGTTTTCAGGCTCCTTGAAACCCCTGAGGCAAGAGATAAATTCATGCTTCGTGATAGTGCTATCCTTGAGTTGCTGTACTCTACCGGAATGCGTGTTGCGGAACTCGTCTCCAGAAATACGATAGACCTTGATTTTGAAACTGAAATGCTTAGGGTGAGGGGCAAAGGGAACAAGGAGAGGCTGCTCCCTGTTGGAAGGCCAGCCCTTGAGGCAGTCCGGGCCTGGCTCCCCTTGCGTGATCAGCTCATTGCTGCCCGAGCAAAACGAGGCCGCCCCGTTGAAAGAGACGGATTGTTTTTAAATGGACGCGGTAGTCGGTTAAGCAGCAGGAGTGTGGAACGAATGGTGAAAGCCTATGGAGAACGGGCCGGTATTCCTCAGGTGGTAACTCCCCATGCTCTGCGTCATTCTTTTGCTACCCACTTGCTGGAAATGGGGGCTGATTTGCGTTCAGTGCAAGAGTTGCTCGGGCATGCGAGTCTTTCCACAACCCAACGTTATACCCATTTGACACTTGATCATTTAACTGATGTGTATGATAAGGCCCACCCCCATGCAAAATGAACATTCCCTGAAAATTCATACATGGTTGCCGGTATCCCCAGAGGATAACTGCTCGTAACCTACAATCCCCTAAAGAACAAAACACTTACCTGAAAGCAAAGACTATGAAAATACGTTCAACAACAATACTTGCAGTGCGCCACAAAGGACAGGTCGCTGTGGCTGGTGATGGCCAGGTTTCACTGGGAAACACAGTGATGAAGCATCATGCTCGGAAAGTGAGACATTTATATAATGGTAAGGTGATTACCGGATTTGCCGGGGCCACCGCTGATGCCTTTACCCTCTTTGATCTTCTGGAACAGAAACTTGAACAGTACAAAGGCAACCTCATGAGAGCAGCCGTTGAGCTTGCTAAGGAGTGGCGGACAGACAAAATGCTTCGCAGGCTTGAAGCTATGCTGGTCGCAGTGGATAAAGACTATTCTCTGTTGCTTAGTGGTACCGGTGATGTTATTGAGGCTGATAACGGTGTCCTGGCAATAGGATCCGGTGGGCCCTATGCCCAATCTGCTGCACTGGCACTCATAGCCAATTCTGACCTTGACGCCAAAGAGATATGCAAAGCTTCCATGGGCATTGCAGCTGATATCTGCGTCTTTACAAATCATTCCTTTGTAGTTGAAACAATAGATGAAAGAGAAAAATAAAAAATGATACCTGCGCAATCCTTAACACCCAAAGATATAGTAGTTGAGCTTGATAAATACATTGTAGGGCAGGCCGAGGCCAAACGCTCTGTGGCCATTGCCCTAAGAAACCGCTGGCGCAGAAGGCAAGTTCCGGATCCGCTTCGAGATGAGATCGCGCCTAAAAATATCATAATGATTGGTCCTACGGGTGTTGGCAAGACAGAGATAGCCAGACGGCTTGCCAGTCTTGCCCAGTCACCTTTTATTAAAGTTGAGGCATCAAAGTTTACTGAAGTCGGTTATGTGGGGCGTGATGTGGAATCCATGATTCGTGATCTTGTCGAGATTGCAATCAATATGGTGAAGGATGAGGAAAAAAAGCGTTTGGAGGGGCTTGCTGAAGTTAATGCCGAGGAACGAATCCTTGATATCCTGCTTCCTCCCGTGAGTGGCAATTCCAATGAAGGTGGAAGTGCTATGGATGGTTTTACTGCTTTTGGTACCAGTTCAGATGACAGTGGGCTGCCAGTGCTGAAAGAGAGTGGTGGGGAAATGGACAGTACCCGTGAAAAATTCCGGGACATGCTTCGCAATGGAAAACTTGATGGTCGCGAAGTGGAACTGGATCTTGCTGAAATGCGTTCCATGCCAATGGTTGAGATTATGACCACCTCTGGGGTAGATGACATGCAGTCCAGCCTTCAGGATGCCTTCAGTAAAATTTTCCCTAAGAAAAAAAAGAAACGAAAAGTGAAAATTCCTGACGCCTTGAAAGCTCTTACTGCTGAGGAGATGGAACGTCTCATTGATATGGACAGTGTTACAAATGAGGCCCTGAGGCGGACGGAAGAGTCTGGCATCGTGTTTCTTGATGAAATTGATAAAGTGGCATCCCGTAGCTCAGGGGGGCAAGGCCCCGAGGTCTCCCGTGAAGGTGTGCAGCGTGATCTTCTCCCGATTGTGGAAGGATCCACTGTTACAACCAAATATGGTATGGTGAAGACAGATCATATTCTTTTTATTGCAAGTGGCGCCTTTCACCTCTGTAAACCCTCCGATCTGATACCGGAACTCCAGGGGCGTTTTCCCATCCGTGTCGAACTGACGCCTCTAGGTAAAGATGAGTTTGTGAGAATTCTCACCGAACCCGAAAGTGCATTGGTGAAACAATATACAGCTATGATGGCTACAGAGAATGTGGAGCTTTCCTTTGAAGCAGATGCCATTGATGAGTTGGCAGCCATTGCAGTGGAAGTCAATGAAAATACCGAAGAGATTGGTGCCAGGCGACTACATACTGTTATGGAACGGGTCCTTGATGAGCTATCCTTTGATGCCAGTGAACGCGGAGAAGAAAAATTTATGGTCACTGCAGAGTATGTAAAGAAACAACTGAAGGATGTTGTCGAAAACCGTGACCTCAGCAGATTTATTCTGTAGGTGGAAAGTTGTTGGGCAAGGTGTTTACAGCTTTATTTGCATACGTCGGGAGGCGCAGATCGTTTTCATGGCTCGAGTGAGCTTAGTGTCTGTAGGAAAGTCAGAATAGGATTCTGAATCAGTGTTCGTTTTTTGCTAACGGAGTGAGATGTTATTATATGATTCGTAGTCGGGTATGCCGGGGGAAATCACTCGTATCCCTTTCGGGGTGCTCGCACAATCACCATTGAACGCCCAAGGATTCAGGAAGATAATAAGAAATTTTCAGGAAAGGAATATGCGTTATACAGATCCAGATTTAAAATATTGTCTCAAATGTGACGAAGAGTATCGTGCAGAAATCATCAATTGTGTGGCTTGTAATGTCGAACTGATCAGTGGCAGTGAAAAATTGCGCCTTGAGGATGAGGCAAAGACAAAACTTAGATCACGGTCTATGGAAATATCACCTGATGATGAAATGGCCAATATCAGGAAAGGTCCGTTGGGGGAAATGAAGCAACTGCAGGCGCTGTTGGCCACGCAGAGTATTCCGTCTCTAGTTGCCGGGGAGAAGAGTAATTGTGGGAAAGGTTGTTGCGGCAGTGATGTTTATCTGAAGATTAAGGTTGCCGATGGTGCTGAGGCAACAGAAGTCCTGGCCCAGGAGTTCAAACGGACAACAGCCCTTGATTTCCATGATTTAAGTAATGCACATGCTGTTTTTGATACCGGTGCCATGTCTTCCACCTGTCCTGCATGTGGTTTTACGTTTCCCACTACCGAGTCCACCTGTCCTGATTGTGGCTTATGTTTCTAATGGGTCTCCTGGGGATTCGGAAAGGCTGATAGCCTCGTTGTTTCTGAAGATTGCGACTTGGTTTCGTCCTCTGCGTTTTGCGTGATACAGTGCAGTGTCTGCGGTGTTTATGAGATTATTTTTATCATGAGTCACCAAGGAAGAAAGACTTGAAGCACCAAGGCTGATGGTGGATTTTATGACCTTGTCTTTATAATAGCAGGTATGTTCTTCTATGAGGAGACGTAAACGTTCAGCAACCAGGCTTGCCTTTTTCAGGTTTGCCATGGGCAGAATGATGAGGAATTCCTCTCCTCCATAGCGGCAGATAATTTCCTCATTGCGCAGGTGAAGTGCAATGGTTGAAACAATACTTTTTAGTACAGTATCACCAGCTTCGTGACCATAGTCATCGTTGACTCTTTTGAACCTATCAATGTCCAGCATGATAGCACTGAGATCACTTTGGTGACGGACGGCTGAGGAAAACTCCTCTTCAAGGCGTATGAGCCCGAATCGTCTGTTCAGGACATGGGTCAGTGAGTCATAGGAGGCCATTTCTTGGATTTTGTTATGAAGCAGGGCATTCTGAAGATAGGGGGCCATGTAACTCGAATAGGTTTCCAGCTTTTCCTTTTGGGCGGTCTCGGAATAGTCGGTGGTTTCACAGGAGGCAATGACCAGACCCACGGTGCTTTTTTCTGCTATCAGGGGGATAATACGGACACACTTTGGTCTCAAGGTGCCAAGGGGAGTGGTGATGGCGATCCAGTTAAAACCATCTTTTTCGGTATCAATGGTATGAATTTTTCCGGACTCAATGGTGTCACTGATGATGCCCTGCCAGGATTCAAGCTTTTGTGGTAATTTCTCATCGGTGTCCACATCATGGCTAGAGAGCAGTCTCATTTCATCTTCAATCTTCCCATAAAGGACACCGGCGGTGATGCAGGTAGTACTGATAAAGTAGTTGAGGATGATATTACTTGTTGTGTCAAGGTCCACGTTGGCAGAGAGATTTGCACTGATGTCCCGAAAGCTGGCTTCATGGATCAGACGCTGCTCAACAGTCTTGCTCATGGTGTTAAATGCCTGGGTAACTTCTCCTATCATGTCGTTTGTTCTCACCTCAATATCGTATCTTCCCACATGGGGCTTACCACTGAACATGGCAGCTTTTATCTGCCTGTTGACCTGGGTCATTCCTTTTGCGAGAAATCGAAGTTGTTTGGAGATCACAATTGAGAACAGGATGTAGTTGGCGATACCAACAGTTATTCCAGCAGCAACGCACATCAGGGTAAAACCCATGGTTATACTGAGGGCATCTTCAAAATAGACCTTTATAAGAGCTGGAAATACGGCACCGACAATGAGTCCAAAGGTGACCATGCTGAGAAACAGAATGCGGAAGACATTCTGTTCCTTTGAGTTGAACTTGATTGTCTCTTTCGGCTCTTTATCAGATTCCTGGAGTTTTTTGTATGGTTTTTCTGTCATTGTGTTAAGACGATCTGGGCTGTCCCCAGCGCTTTCGCTTGTTGCTTACAAGAGCTTTTTTCTTGTAAGAGAGTGCTTTGTAGCCAAGTATCTCTTCAGCTTCTCTGCTGAACTCGCGGCAGGGGCGGACTGTCAAATCTTTTAAAATCTCAATATCCACTTCACCCTGTCCAGGAAAATGCATGGTGAGAAGCAGAGGACAGCTGCCGTGGTAACGGTATAAAATCTGCTTAAGCGACTCCAGACGTTTTCTGCTTATTTTTTCACTGTTTAGTTTTATTCGGATTGATTCAGTGTGGGTCTCTCTGGCCATGGGCAGCAATTCAATAGATTCAGCAATGATCTTCGGTCCCCGCTCGTCGTTCTGCACAGTTCCTTGAACAATAATGGTCTCAGTGGACGAGAGTAAGGAGTAACAGTCTGCAAAGGTGTTTGGAAACACAATTACTTCAACAGCATTCAAGAGATCCTCCACTGTGATGAAAGCCATGGGGTCACCTTTTTTACTTTTGAGCTGTTTACAGCTGCGGATGAGGCCGCCAATGCGCACTGGCTGCTCTTCTCCATATTCTGCAAGTCCTGCAATGTCAGTGTCTGCAATAGTTTTTATTTCGTGAAGATCTTCGTCCAGCGGGTGTCCGGTAATATAAAATCCCACAGTTTCTTTTTCTTTCGTGAGACGTTCCCTTTCATCCCACTCCGGAATGTCTGGCATGATGATACCGCTTTTGTCAGTGGTATCGGTGGTTGGGGAGATGGCAAAGAGAGACATCTGGCCACTCTGTTTATCACGTTGCACTGCCTTTGCCTTGTCCATGGCCTGATCGACTATTGCCATGAGTTGGGAGCGTCTACAGCCAACTGAATCAAAGGAGCCTGATTTTATCAGGCTTTCTATGACCCGTGAGTTCACCTTGCGTGAATCAACCCGATTACAGAAATCTTCCAGGGAGGTGTATTTACCGTTTTCAGTCCGCTCTTCAATAATTGACTGCAGGGCTGACTTACCAACATTTTTTACTGCAGCAAGACCAAAACGAATTCGGTCGTTATGTACGGAAAAATCAATCAGAGACTCGTTTATGTCAGGGGGCAGCACTTCGATGGAATTTTCCCGGCACTCGTTGATATAGAGGACCACCTTGTCGGTGTTGTTCATATCACATGAGAGCAGCGCAGCCATAAATTGAGCGGGGTAGTGGGCCTTGAGATAAGCAGTCTGATAGGATATTAGAGCATAAGCTGCAGAGTGGGATTTGTTGAAGCCATAGCCTGCAAACTTTGCCATCAGGTCAAAGACATATTCGGCCTTTTTTTCATCAATATTGTTTTTTCTGGCACCAGCCATGAATTTCACTTTTTCTTCATCCATGACTTCTACAATCTTTTTACCCATGGCACGACGCAGGATATCAGCATCTCCAAGACTATAACTGGCAAGGATGTTAGCGATTTTCATCACCTGTTCCTGATAGACTATGACGCCATATGTTTCTTCAAGAACAGGTTTGAGTTGAGGCAAGGGATAGTTGGCTGTTGCACGACCATGTTTGGTTGCAACGAAGTCGTCAACCATTCCAGAGTCTAGTGGTCCGGGGCGATAAAGGGCAACCAGTGCAATGAGATCACTGAACTGTTCGGGGGCCATTTTAACAAGGAGTTCACGCATTCCGGAACTTTCAAGTTGAAAAACACCAAGGGCATCACCTGAGCAGAGGAGTTCAAATGTCTTGATGTCATCCATGGGAAGGCCGTTGATATCGATATCTATGCCTATATCAGCCTTGATATGCTTCAGGGCGTAGTCTATGACGGTGAGTGTTTTAAGACCCAGGAAGTCAAATTTAATAAGACCAGTCATCTCAGTATGTTTCATGTCATACTGGGTCAGGGTCTCTCCCTCTTTGCCCTTGCAGGTAGGCAGGTATTCGACCATGGGTTTGGGAGAAACAACCACACCTGCTGCATGGGTGGAGGTGTGGCGAGCCAGGCCTTCCAGGGTCTGGGCAACTTTGATCAGTTCAGCGATTCTGGGGTCTCTGTTGGCAGCGTCGGCGATTCTGGGCTCTTTGTCAATGGCCTTGTCAATGGTCATCTTAAGGGCGTCAGGAACCAGTTTTGCGATTTTGTCAACTTCACTGAAGGGGATATCCAGAGCTCTGCCTACGTCGCGGATGACCCCCTTGGCTTTCATGGAACCATAGGTGATAATCTGTGCTACATGAGGTGCGCCGCCGTATTTCTGACGGACATAGTCGATGACCTCTCCCCGCCTGTCCTGACAGAAGTCTACGTCAAAGTCCGGCATACTAACCCGTTCCGGATTCAGAAAACGTTCAAAGATAAGGCCATAAGGGATCGGATCTATGTTGGTGATGCGCATGGCGTATGCTGCAAGGCTTCCAGCTCCTGAGCCACGCCCCGGCCCGACGGGAATACCGTGATCTATCGCCCAGTTAATGAAATCTGCCACAATGAGAAAATAGCCTGGAAAGCCCATGGAGTTGATGATGTCCAGCTCAAATTCCAACCGTTTTTTGTATTGATCCTCAATTTCACGGCTGAAGGTACCAGCCTCGCGCATGGCGGTAAAACGCTCTTTCAGACCTTCCCAGCAGGCATCAATAAACACGCTTTCCAGGGTTTCCCCTTCAGGTACGGGGAATTCGGGGAAGTGGTACCCTTCAAGGTCAATTTCAAGGTTGCAGCGTTCTGCAATTTCCATAGTGTTGCTGATGGCTTCCGGGTAGGCCCTGAAGCTTTTCTGCATTTCTTCGGGTGTTTTAAAAAAGAATGTGTCGGAGGAAAAGCTAAAGTGTTTGGGGTCGTTGATAGTTTTACCTGTCTGGATACAGAGGAGAACCTCGTGGGCATGAGCATCTTCCTGGTTCAGATAGTGGCAGTCATTGGTGGCAACGAGTTTGATCCCAAGTTCTTTTGCGATTTTTACCAGGCCAATGTTGGCAGTTCTCTGCTCAGGAATGGAATTCTCCTGAATTTCAAGATAGAACCGGTCATCGAAAATTTTCTGATACTGTTGAGCTTTTTCCCGCGCTGCAGCAAGCCCTTTATGAACAACAAGCCAGGGTACCTCTCCGTGAAGACAGGCACTGAGGCAGATCAAGCCTTCATTGTGACTCTCGAGGACTTCCATGTCTATTCGCGGTCTTGAATAAAAGCCCTCGAACTGGGCAATTCCAGCAAGTTTCATCAGGTTCTGGTACCCACGATAGTTCATGGCAAGCAGAACAATATGATAGGCCTTGGTAGGTGCGCTTGCGTCACGTTCAGTGCGTTTTCCGGGGGCAATATAAAACTCACACCCTACTATGGGTTTGATACCCTTAGCCTTTGCTTTGAGATAAAATTCCAGGGCTCCGTACATGGCGCCATGATCTGTCATGGCTACGGAGTCCATGCCGTATTCCTTGCATTTGGCAAGGAGATCAGGGATGCGTATGGCCCCGTCCAAGAGACTGTACTGGGTATGGACGTGGAGGTGGGTGAAACCGGCTGTCATTTTCTATAATCCTTTAGCGCCTTCTTTCAGGGTGTTGTCGAGTATACTTCCTTTCATTGTGGCCCCGGTGAAGTCTGCCTGAATCAGGTTGGAGCCGGTTAAATCACAACCAGTGAGGTCGGAGTTTTTAAGATTGGCCCCGGGCAGGTTCGTACTGAGAAGGGTGGCTCCTGAGAGATCAGCACCTTCAAGATTTGCTCTTCTCAAGTTGGCGCGGCTGAGATCAGCACCCCGAAGATTCGCCCCCTTGAGGTTTGCTCCTACCAGAAAAGCCTGACGCAGATCAGCCTGTTCGAGATTACAGCCAGGGCAGTTTTGCGCCATATTCTTTACAGTGTTTTTGACCTCTTCCCGGGTGGCTGTTGTGATCTGTGGTGCTATTTCCGGGGTCGCAGGTGATGCGGTTTCTTGTGGTATAGTTTTTTGACTCTGTTCTTCACGGACAAATGTTTCCCGAACATAGACAGGTTTTTTGTCTTTTTTGGTCTTAATTTTCATGCGTTGTGAGTTACCGGGGAAAACAGTTGCTGTGTAAGCCAGAGCGCCGTTTGTTGTGAAGAAAAGGTACTGGTCTTTTTCCGGATCCTTATAGATGGAATAGCAGTTAGCATCACCGTAATACCAGACGCTGAATTTCAGACATAATTTACTGTCACTGGTTATATCCCAGCTGCCATAATCAAAGTTTTCGTTGAAAACAGAGCTGGCAGAAATGGATCCGTCTTCACTGAAGTAGACATGAGCATCGAAGTCGGAGGAGATTAATCGCAGCGTATTCAGGTTACTTATCTCGAAGATTTCCTGAGGGCCAAGTTGGGTCGATCCCTGTTGCTCAGCCTTATTTACAGTTGAAGCCGCACAGCCTGTAAAGACAAACAGGAAAAGGACGTATAACAGTTTTAACAGGTGGGTATTCAAGGTCTTTCTCCGCAAATTGAGATGATCAAAAGGAATTTTTTTTAACATATCAGATTGAAAAATTTATACTATCATTTTAATATGTTATTAAGAAAAAATAATCGCGATGCCGTCACTGATTCAGGTAGATATATACCATACTCATTTAGACAATGCACATTGAAAGCTTGGCAGTGACAGTGGCTAAGATCGAGAAAAAGCCATTAGTTTAACAGCAATACTGAGTATTTTGCCAGTGCAGGCTTATGAAAGAATATTGCGAGTAATTAGTGTACCTGATAAAAGTATTTAACCTCAAACTGAAACAGGGTACCACGAGGTGGATGTGTGCGTCAAATTCTTTATTGAGGTTCACTCAGGATTCAATATTGAATCGTTCCTTCAACTTTTGGTAGGAGACCAGAGATTCCTGGCGCTCTGAAGGGGTGAGGAAGGATTCTAACTTTGTCTTGAGTATGGTCGGATTGATTTCAGAATCGATGGCAATGACCCCTTCCATTATGATTTTCTGCAGCAGTAATTCCTGATTTGTTCGTTCTCTGAGAAAAGCAGCAAAGGGAAGAAATAAAAAATTGGCACAGACGATACCGTAGAGTGTTGACGTAAGGGCAATGGGTACAGCCTTTAAGATGATAGAGGTGTCGCCGATACCACCAAGCATGGATATGAGGCCAACAACACTCCCGGTGATGCCAAATGCTGGGAAAAAATCAGCTATGGTGCGTAGGACTCGTTCGGAATCTTCTCTTCGCATTTTAAAAAAATAAATTTCAGTGTTTAAGATATCTCGTATCTGTTCGGCCTTATAACCATCAACCAGACATCCCAGAGCCCTTCTTAAAAAGAGAATAGATGTTTCGTTTTCCTCCTCCTGCAGTGAAAGAATTCCTTCAATTCTGGATTTGATGGAGAGATCTATCAGAATTTGAACAATCTCAGTCTCTTTTTTAATCTTGTTTCTGTAATTTGCCCGTAAAACCTTCGTCACAATCGAAAGTTGCTCTGTTTTAAAACTAAGTAATGCCGCACCTGCAGTACCGCCAAAAACGATGAGCAGGCCGGATACATTAAAATAAAGGCTGAGGTTTCCATTGATGAAAAAACCAAGGCAGAAGATAACTATACAGAGAAGAAGACCGACAAAATTTCTATTTTTCATAATTGTAAAACTCTTATAAAAGATTTTCAGGAGTGGCCTGAACTACAGGTGCCAGACGTTTGGATACAATGATTTCCACTCGTCTGTTTGCTGCACGGTTACCGGCATTGGTGTTTGGTCTGCGTGGTCGTTGAGCACCGTATCCGGAAACGATGAACTGAGCAGGGTTCATTCCCATTTCATTGATGAGAAATCGAGCGACACTGCTGGCTCTGACAACAGAAAGTTCCCAGTTGCTGGCAAAACGAGAGGAGTGCATAGGCAGGTTGTCAGTGTGTCCGATGACATTGATCATGTAAGGAGTGGTTTTTATTACTGCCGCAATTTTTGTAAGGGACTGTCGCGCTTTCGGGGAAAGATCAGCCCGTCCAGTGTGAAAGAGGAGATCCCCGGTAAGGATGATTCGCATTGTCTTGTCCGGAACAAGCTCAATGGAGGCGAATTTGCTGAGGCCGTCATTGGTTAAGGTCTGTTGACTCATAGTATACATATCGTTGAAGGTTTTATCCTTGTCGACTTTTGGAGATCTTTGCTCTGTTGTGGTTATGGGAGCAGGTTCTATAATATCCTGCGGTATGACAAGTTCTGGAGTCCCAGGGGCTTCTTCAGGAAGTCCGGTGACTGCTTCCTGATCTGTTTTTCCAGCAGGCTCAACATAGACGGTGTTTTCGCTGAATACATTGTCTATATCCAGTTCATTCAGCTGGACCTTTTCTATTGTTTTTACTGTTCCGGAATTGATAAGTGGCTTGTTCCTGGTAAGTGGAACAATGGGTACAATGAGATCACCATCACCAAGAATATCAAGGGCTTCTGTGGTACTTCCCCCTATAATCTCAGGGCTGTTATCCACCAGAAATTCTTCATGCGAGGCCTGATAGACAAACATGGATAAAAAGAGAACGAACATAGTCATCATCAGATCGGACCATGCCACTGACCAGTGAACCGGCCTTGCCAGCCGGGCACGGTAAAAGGAGTCTTCGATAACAAAACTGTTGGTTTGAAAATGTTTTTCAGCAGAAGAGGGTAGTGAAACGGATTGTTTTGCTTCCATTTCGGTTGTGATATTTGATGCCTGAGGTGATGTTTCCTGCTGCTGATTCATGGTTGTTGACGGGTTTGGCTTGGGAGCTGATGGATGCCTGGAATCGTGCTGATGATGTGTTAAAAAAAAACAGGCTGCATCCACCATCGAACACTCACGGATTCAGGTGGTGGTCATGTATACGGTTATTATCGGATGATGCTGAAGAAATAATAAGGAAATTCTAATCTTTATCTAATTTCGAGAAATCGCCAAAGGGCTTGAATTTACCACTGTGGATCTGCTGCAGCAGATGCTGAGGTTCTTTTATAAATTGCTGGACGTCTTTTGCAGGGGCAAAAAACTCATCGTTAAAGCCGGAGATGAGGTTGCGGTGCTCCCATCTTGAAATATAATATTGTATTATTTCAGGAAGTTTTGTGTATATTGTCTGCTCTGGCCATGGATCGACAAATGAAGAATTGCATACCTTGGCATCGGTAAGCGTCTGTGTTTCATAAAACTGATTGAGAAACATCAGTTCCGCAGGCATTTTTGCATCAATACCTATGTGGAGAAGTTTTTTTAACAAAACCTGCACCAGACCCGATCCAATATTTGCGACATGGAGGGGCAGAAATATATTCCTCGGCTTTTTCACTCCTAAAAAACTCTTTATGGTTTGAATAAGGTGTACCAACTCCACAGGTTTTGAATCTATAAAATTGTAGAAATTACCTGAAAACTCTTTTCTGTTTTTGAGAGCATGGTGTACGAAAAGTGGTACTTTTTTTGCGTTGGTATAGGAATGGTAGACACCTTTTGTGGTAAGAAACAGGGGCATTGCCTGGTCTGCTATTGAGTGAAGTAATCTATGGAACCCCTGGGTCTTGTGGTCATGTTTCCCATAGACTACTGCCAGTCTGATCGTTGTGAAGTCGAGGCCCTGTTCCTGCTGCATATGCTTGAGTGTCTTTTCGCACATAAGCTTTGATTTTGCGTAATTTGACAGGGTGGCGTCAAGGCTCAGCTGCTGATCTTCTGAAATGTTTTCTCCCCCGGGAAGAACTGCTGCGGAGCTGATAAAAATATAGGGAATGTCGAGTTTGAGAGCGGCTTTTGCCAGGTTGATACTGCCAAGATAGTTTATTGTATAGGCGAGTTGAGGGTCACTGTCGATAGAGGCAATGGCGGAATTGATAATGAAGTCAGGCTTCCAGTGTTTGGTATATTGTTCAATCCCGTCAGCACTTGCCAGGCTCATTTTTTTTGAGTTTGGCGAGAGGATCTCTATGTTTTCCTGGCAGTATTTATTGAAGTAGTGGACCATGGCTCCGCCTATCATTCCGGAACCACCAACAATAATACCACGTGTTTTTGTTGAATTGTGTCTCATAAAACTTTGTCTATTCCATATTCTGATCTATCATCCTTATATCAAATGCAAGGTTCGAAAACAAGTCTGACGCTTCTGTGGCGGGTTATAAAGATATAACTCAAGTTTCGGACTTAATCGACAGCAGCCATAAAAACATGACAACCACCTAAATTAATTACATATTAACGTGAAAAGCCTCTCGCTTTTTGATATATTGGGTTTTG
>JALSMA010000014.1 GCA_026988015.1 Desulfobulbaceae bacterium
AGTATACCGGTTGCTGTCAAAAAAAGAGTCGAGCCATGTTGCTGCACTGATAACCGTATTTGAAATTCGGTCGTATCCTTTATCAATACTGTCTTCAGTTGCCTGATCTATCAGGGGGAATTTGTGCTTTTCACCTTTGATTACTTCTTTGGCTTTGCTTCTGTCAATGACATCTATCTTTTTAGCTGCACCGTATGCTTGACTGCAGAACAAAAGAGACAAGATGACAGGAAACAAGCAGGAGAGGCACCGGTAAACCTGGGGACTTTTGCCATTATCTGAAGATAGCATTTGTTTCCAGGGTTCTATTTTAGAAGAGGGATGTGAATATGTGGATGGCCTGATAAGTGGCTCAGGTATACTTTTCACAATGAATAATCACACAATAGAATACCATAATTAGGATAGGTGTAAAGTTATTTTATTGTGGAGAACCCTGTGATCCAGAAAACGTGACAAAGCATAATGTTCCTGTCACTGGCCTGTTGTTACGCGATTATTAAACACCCCCTTCTTTCCTGTTCAGATGGTATTTTTGCGCAGAACGTATAAGGGGCAGTTGTGTATCCCTGTGGGGTGCAAAGAAGACGGTTAGCGGGGAATTCAGTTTGGTGGTATGAGAAAAAAGTGTTCCAGATATCTTCAAGGATATCATCCAGATGGAGACAGGGATGTTTGGTTGAGAATACCTGGAACTTTGATTGTTGCAACTGATATTTTTTTAGTTGTTGCGGGCACCAGGTCCCATGCCACGACCACGCCCCATTCCACGGTTTGCTTGCATTGCTGCAAGTTCAGCAGCAGATATTTGACCATTGTGGTCAGTGTCAATAGCTTCAAATGATGGTGCATAACTGGCACCTCTGCCGAGTCTGCCACTTGCCTTTATTGCCTCCCTATGCTGCTTCCGAATGGTGGTGAATTCCTGCTGCGAGATACCTCCGCTGTTATCCATATCGTAAGTGGAAAAAGAAATCGGCCCTCGAACTGTGATATCTCCAGCCTGAACCAATGTTGCACTTAAACTCAAAAGTCCTATCAGTATTGCTGTATTAACAAATTTTGTCATATGCATAACTTGTCTCCTCTGAAAAAGGTATGTGAAACTACTTCCACGATTGTTGTTACTATCTCGATAGCAGTAATTGTGCCAGGATGGTAAATTTGTGGTAGTTCAGTAAAGGCAGCTTGTTATGACTTTGGATAAAAAGAAGTATTTTGCTGAAGGGCGGCTAAGGTCGACAATTCTGTCGAGTGGTCACGGGAAATGTCGAAATTTTTCTAAAGAGAGTTGACACCCTGGAAAGTTACGAGGCGTTAAATGGTTAAGATGACGCCACGCGAATGGATCCAGGGGAAAATGCATTTTTTTAACACAGGTTTTTCAGCCAATCAGATTTTCTACAGGGGTATATTCCATGCCAAAGGCCTCGGCCACCCCCTTGTAAGTGATCTTGCCATAAATTACGTTAAGTCCTTCTCTTATTGCCGGGTTCTTTCGAGTCGCCATTTGCCATCCTTTGTTTGCAAGTTCAAGGGCATAGGGAAAAGTAGCATTGGTGAGAGCCATGGTTGATGTCAGAGGCACAGCGCCGGGCATGTTGGCAACGCAGTAGTGTATGATTCCATCAACGTTATAGATGGGATCATTATGGGTGGTGGCTCTGGACGTTTCAAAACAGCCGCCCTGATCAATGGCTACATCTATTATTACTGCTCCAGGTTTCATTGTGCCAAGCATTTCTCTGGTGATAAGTTTAGGTGCTCTGGCACCATGGAGAAGGACAGCACCAATAACGGCATCAGCCTGGCTGACAAGTTCACGAACCTTTGCCGGGGACGACATCAAGGGTACACAGTTTTCAGGCATTATCTCTGAGAGATAACGAAGGCGGGCAAGGTTGGTGTCGAGGAGGTAAACTTTTGCTCCAATCCCACATGCCATCTGAGCAGCGTGGGTGCCAACTACACCACCACCGATAACAACCACAGTACCAGGATCAACTCCTGGTACTCCGCCGAGAAGAACTCCGCGGCCTCCCTGGGCCCGTTCGAGGTATTTTGCGGCCTGTTGTGTGGCCATCCTTCCTGCTACTTCGCTCATGGGTGTCAGAAGGGGGAGGGTACCATCACTGTCTTTGATGGTTTCATAGGCGATACAAATGGCCTTTTTTGCAATCATGGCCCGGGTGAGTTCTTCGGAGGCGGCAAAATGAAAATAGGTAAATACAATTTGACCCTCTCGGATCATTTCATATTCCCGGGGTTGTGGTTCCTTGACGTGCATAACCATGTCAGACCATCTGTAAACCTCGGTCGCACTGTCGGCAATTTGACCACCTGCCGCAAGATATTCCTCGTTGGAGAAACCGCTGCCGAGGCCGGCATCTTTTTCAACTAAAACCTGATGGCCATTATGCACCATGATTTCAACGCCTGCAGGAATCATGCAGACTCTGCTCTCTTCAACTTTGATTTCTTTCAAGATGCCAACTTTCATCGTATACCCCTTATTTTGGTTCACAGGATTCAGGTAATCAGTTCATGAATTTTTTGATGTTCAACATATTATACCTGTTTTAGTCTGAATTTAGATTGCAATTTGTTCCTCAATTTCGTAAAAAAAAGTGGATTATTCTAAAATTTGGAGAAATATGTGCAGAAACCATCAAAAATTCATATTGATGAGATTGATCAGGCCATCTTGGCAGTATTGCAATGTAATGCCAGACTTTCCAATGTTCAACTGGCGCACAAGGTGGGCTTGTCTGAATCAGCATGCCTGAGGAGAGTCAGGGCTCTTGAAGGCAGTGGCGTCGTTGACAAATCCGTTCTTTTGCTCAACCAAGGGCTGCTGGGTTTTTCAGGGACGGTTTTTGTTCGTGTTACTCTCACTGAGCAGCGGCAGGAAACCCTCCAGCGGTTTGAAAGTGCAATTGTCAGCATTGAGCAGGTGATGGAATGTTACCTGATGTCAGGGGATGCAGACTATATGCTTCGGATTATTTATAAAGACAATGAAGATTATAAAAAAATTCACCTGAAATTGACCAGCCTTCCTGGTGTCCAGCGAGTCCACTCTTCATTTACTCTGAATACCATCATCCACAAGACAGAAATCCCTGTTCCAATGATATCCCTGAATCCATGACAGTTTCGTGATTGTTTTTTGAGAACATTTTGAAATGCGAGTCTATAATTTGCAATCAGGTGTGTTTGAAAAAAACACTCGCCTTCCTTTGGGGCGTTTGGTACTGGAATATCATTAGAACTTCAATTATTTATACCCCATAAATACCCCGCTTCGGGGATATACACTCCTCGCCACTTGTGTTTTATTGTTCATGTTGAAAATTCTCTTTTGGTCACGATAATAAAATTATCAGAGTCGCAGGTAGTGTCAAATATTTTTCGCACATTCTGTACAAGGTGGTCTCGCTTACTTTCGTTTTTCAATAAAAATCTTTTACCAAAGCTTTCAATTTCCGTTTAAGCTCGTTTAGTAGCGGATTGCAAGGC
>JALSMA010000015.1 GCA_026988015.1 Desulfobulbaceae bacterium
AGATATACCAGCCAAAGTCGCTATTGTAGGAGATCCAGGAGACCTTGTCATATATGTAATTTCCCAAGTCGCTGGGTTTGTCCCAGGAGTAATAGAACGCCTTGTCCTTAGACTTAAAGGCCTTGACCAGATCGTCAAAAATGAAGCTTTCTTTTCCGGGGTTGCGGAGATTGAGGAAGTTTTTCCCCTCAATGTTGGAGTTGGGGTGAAGGATCATATTGCCATTGGTGTCAAATATATATATGTATCCGGTATCTGCAATTCGGTATTTGCCAGGAGTTTGCGGAGATTTTTTAATAATTCCAGTTTTTTTATTCTCATCTGACGCTCGATGCTGTCGAGGTACATGCCTGTCCCGATGATCCATTTCCAGTTTGGAATATGCTTGGCAAAGGTGATCTTCTTGAAAGGATTGCTACCTCCCTCGAGTTTGCTCCATGAATAGCTATGGAAACCCTCCCCTTTCTCCCTGGCTATTTTGACCAGTGGCGGCACAATGAGTGTCCCCTCGGAATCCCTTACATTGGACATATCGCTGCCCTGAAGAGTGGGATGGCTGATTAATACCGAATCATAGTTACTGATGTAGAAGTACTCATTTCTTCCATAGCGGAGCCCGGATACATAATCGATTGCCTTTGTTTTTTTTTCCTGTTCGACATCTTCAAGGTATGTACCTGAGCCGATAATCCAGTCGAATGGTTCAAAGGAGAAAACATAGCTTAACTTGTTCTCAATCTGGCCATTTTTGGGGTTTACCCACTTATAGGCAACAAAACCCTCTCCTGTTTCTCGGGTAATTCTGGCAAACTCCCTGATAAAGTAGACACCATCTTCGTCTTTGAGGTCTTTCAGGTCTTTTCCTTCAAGTTCAGGTAATATGGGGTGGAGAACAGAGGTGGTTTCCTGGTTAATAAAGAAGTAGCCGCTACCGTTGTTGTATTTGTGGAGGCTGATGAAATTCTTGATTATTTTCTGAAGTTTTTCAGGGCTGCTGTTCTGAATATTCTGATTATAAAAATTGCTGAGATTCTGCTTGAATGACAGGACTTCTGTCAGGAGCTGTTTTTTTATGGCCTCAGGCTGGGAAGAGACATAGAGTTCATTTACCAGTGTAAACGCTACCTCTGTAATATTCAGCAGTTCGTTTTTGTGCTGGGCGATGGAGCTCTTGTGATAACTCCTGAGTTCGCGAGCCGCGGAGGCAACCACGGTGGCGATTTCCTGGAGGTGCGCTTTTCCGGTCTTCTCTTCAAGGAACACAGCTCGTTCTTCAATTTTTGGTGACACAAACAGTATGATGACCGCGGTATAAAAAACAATGATTAGCGTTGGAAGAGCCAGGGCCTTGAAATATATTTTTGAAAACATCGTGTTAGTCCAGGAACCCAGGTAATACCTTTGTCGGTGTCGGCAGTCGCAACTGAGCGGTGACGTGAGGTAAGAGATAAATGACAAATCCCTTTACAATGATACTATCTCATTTTTGCTGAGCTTGTCAAAGTTGATGGCGCTGTAAAAACACTCCTCCTGCTACGTTGTGCACCTTTTTTGAAATGTTGTTGGAGGGTGTTTTTTGTTGTTTGATTGCGGTCTGCCTTGGTGCACCGAAATTAAACGAAAAAATGTGTGGCCAGGATGCGAATGGAGCATCTAGTGCCTTTTTTTTCTACGTCTGGCAGAAGAGGGATTTCCGGGTTTCTTTTTGTTGATTTTGCGTTTGTGGGCTGGCTGGCTGGAATTGAGCAGACGTTCCAGGATACGTCGTTGTCTCATACGTTCCGATTGGCCGCGGGCTACAAAAATCGGCTTTCCGGTGTCGCGATGCAGCCCAGTTACATACATGGCCGTGGCAAGGGTTCCCGGAGTGGGGGTGAAATCTTGGAACTGCCTCAGTTCAAGACCAAGTGTCTGTAGCGTGTCTGCCATGCTGGCAGTATGGGATTCTGTGCATCCAGGGTGGGAGGATATGATGTAGGGAGTAAAACGGACGGTTTTTTTCAGTTCACGGCTCAGCCTGTGGCCAAGCTTCAGGAATTGCAGCAGTTGGTCGTGGGACTCCTTGTGCATGATATCCAGCACCGCGGGCTCAGTGTGCTCCGGGGCAATTTTCAGGGAACCGGGTGTATGGGCACGGATTATTTCTTTGAAAAGAGCCGGAGTTTTCTGCAGGAGTTCAAGGCGTAGGCCTGATGAGATAAAAATATTTTTTACTTTCGGCAGTGATGAGATATCCTGTAAGAGGCTGAGAAAAGATTTCTCATCAACCTTGAGATTTTTGCACACCTTCGGGAAGAGGCAGTCATGTTTTTTGCACGATCCGATTTTGCAGGAGGCACCATAGAGATTTGCCGTGGGGCCGCCAAGGTCGGTGATGGTTCCTGTGAAATGAGACATGGTGCTGAGTTCTTTTGCCTCGTTCAGCAGCGATTGACGGCTGCGGCTGGTGATGGCAGGTCCCTGATGGCGGGTTATGGCACAGAAAGAACAGTTTCCTGAACAGCCGCGTACAATGGTCAGAGAGTGCTGGATCATTCTGGCTGCCGGAACATTGGGAAATGATGGGTGTTCACAGCGGGTAAATGGAAGTTCGTAGATACTGTCCATCTCACTGGTACTGAGTACAGGAGGTTGGGGATGCTGGATTATCCATGAGCTCTGCTGTTGTTGAACAAGGCATTTGTCTGCATAACTCCTGGCCTGGAAATCTACCTCATGTTCGGCACGGAGAAACAGGGCGTTGTCTCCATTTATTTCCTGCCATGATGGCATGTGGATGATGTTGTGTTCCGCTCCTGTTATTCTTTCGGTAAATTTTTTTTCTGTGAGTCGCTCGCAGGTGCCGGCAATTCCAGTCAGGTCCTGATTTTTTTGCAACCTCCGGGAAATCTCAAGAATAGCCTGTTCACCCATTCCGTATACCAGAAGGTCAGCCTTGGCGTCACTGAGCAGTGAGCCGCGCAGTTTTTTCTGCTTGTAATCATAGTGGATAAAGCGGCGCAGGGAGGCCTCCACTCCACCAAGTATTATTGGAACATTTTTAAAGGCGGAACGGGCAATATTTGTATAGAGCATTGAGGCACGGTCAGGACGCCGCCGGTGGTTTTTGTCTCTTTTGCTGCCAAACCAGGGGTTGCCGTCAGGTGAATAGGCATCTTTTTCCCGAACTTTACCATTACCGGTATAATTGGCAACAATGGAGTCCAGATTTCCGCCGGTGATACCAAAGAAAAGGCGGGGTCTGCCAAATCTCTTGAAGTCGATATTGGTATTATACTGCGGCTGGGCAAGGATGGCCACCCGGTAGCCTCTGCTTTCCAGGAGTCTGCCGATCAGGGCAACGCCAAAGGAAGGGTGGTCAACATAGGCGTCCCCGGTAACCAGGACAATATCGACTTCGTCCCAGCCTCGGGCTGCACATTCCTGCAGATTTACAGGAAGCGGATGGAGTATTGTTTTTTTCTTCATGGTAATGTCATTGTAAACATGGCAGGCGTAATGTGCAAATATGAGATGACGTCGTAAAAACTCTTCACCGGCTTCGTTGCTGCACTTCTTGTTCAATTACGATGCACCATAGTACTCCGAAGTTAAACAAAAAATATGCTCCTCGCATCTGCGAGTTTTTTTACTTAACTATCTGTCATTTGACCTTTTTATGAGAGATTGTCAAACATGAAACTCATCATTGACCAGTTACATTAATCGTAATATGTAATTTTTGGGATCAGCTGATAGTCAGGACTATTTTTTCCGCGTTTCTGGAGTGAGATAAGTTGTTTTTTTTTCATATTTCAGTATGTTAGTAATACAGCGACTACGAATCTGTTGTGGAATCAAGTTGTTTCCTCGCTGAGAACCCGTCAGGGGAGATTTGGCACCCTGAAACAATCAAACAGTACCTCTGGACAGATAGAAAATATGGGAATTGATATAGAGTATTTTATTGAGATCCTTGAAAAGGAAGTGAAGGACTACCAGGTTCCGGTGGTGGATTTGATTGCTGTACAGACCAAGGATCCTTTTAAGGTGCTGGTTGCCACTATTTTATCAGCAAGGACCAAAGATGAGGTGACAGCCGAAGCTTCCAGGCGCCTGTTTGCCAGGGCTGACAGTATTCAGGAACTTGCCGGGCTGGATGAAAAAGAATTACAGAAGATTATCTATCCTGTTGGGTTTTATAAAAATAAGGCAAAATATCTGGCGGCTCTATCACAGAAGATGGCTGAGGATTTTAGCTCAAAGGTGCCGCAGACCATGGACGGCCTGCTGTCACTTCCCGGAGTGGGGAGGAAAACTGCCAACCTAGTGCTGGCTCAGGCCTTTGGAATCCCTGCTATCTGTGTTGACACTCATGTGCACCGGATCATGAATATCTGGGGCTATGTTGAGACCAAAACACCTGAACAGACAGAGGTGGTGCTGCGTAAAAAGTTGGCTGAAAAACATTGGATTCCCATAAATTCTCTGCTTGTGGCCTTTGGACAGGGGACATGCCGACCTGTGGGTCCTCACTGTGATCGCTGTGTGTTGGAAAGGGAGTGTCCAAAGCGAAATGTTACACCTCGTAAACAGAAGAAGCCGAATAGGATGGATGGTGTCAAACGTCTTGTTTCCTGGAATGTGAATGGCCTGCGTGCTGTTTTTAAAAAGGGTTTTATGGAGAGCCTTGCGGAAATGGATCCTGACGTCCTTGGTCTGCAGGAAATTAAGGCCATGGCAGAGCAGTTACCGGAAATCCTGCAGAATCTTCCCGGATATCATAGCTTTTTTTTCAGTGCGGTACGCAAGGGGTACTCCGGAGTCGCAACGTACAGCAAGGAGAAACCTCTCAGTGTCATCCGAGGAATCGGGGATTCTCGTTTTGACGACGAAGGGCGGGTGTTGACCCTCGAGTTTAACAATTTTTATTTTGTTAACTGTTATTTTCCAAATTCAAAGAATGACTTGAGTCGTCTTGGTTTTAAGCATGAGTTTAACCTGTTGTTGCAGGACTTTGCCGAGGATCTTGCTGCCAGGAAGTCGGTGGTCGTTTGTGGGGACTTTAATGTGGCCCATAAGGAAATTGATCTGGCAAATCCACGTCAGAACAGAAAAAATGCTGGGTTTACCCCTGAAGAGTGTGCCTGGATGGACAGGTATACAGAAGCCGGGTGGATAGATAGCTTTCGTCTCAAGAATAAGGGGCCGCAGCAATATTCCTGGTGGAGCTATCGGAGTCGTGCCCGTGACAGGAATATCGGCTGGCGTATTGATTACCACTGTGTTGACGGCAGGAGTTTGGATAGAATTGTGGATGCGGATATTTATCAGCATATCCATGGATCGGACCACTGTCCGGTAGTACTTGATTTTGTCTGCTAATTCAGATAGATTTGCATTATTATGTCGTGTTGACATTTTTTCTGTTAAGGAGGGACCATGGAATCCGGGAATGATTACTACACCATACTTCTGGCTGACGATCATGCTCTGATTCGTCATGGTATCAGAAATCTCATCAGCAATAATCCGACCCTGAAAGTTGTGGGTGAGGTCAGTGATGGCGAAGAACTGCTGGAATTTCTTCAGACCACTCAACCTGACCTGCTGATCCTGGATATCTCCATGCCGAGGCTCACCGGAATTGAGGCAGTGAGCCGGGTAAAAAAGCTCTATCCGGATGTGAAAATCTTGATGTTGACCATGCATAAGAACAAACAGTATTTCTATCATGCCATGTCGGCAGGTGCCGACGGATACCTGATGAAGGAGGATTCCGACGAGGAACTGCTCCTTGCCATTAAGCGGATTCAGGATGGTAAGTCGTATCTGTCACCGTTTTTGTCCCAGGATTTTGCCGATGATGTTATCTCGGCCTATCGCAACAATCGCAGCTCTCCTTTTGAAACGCTTACCAAGAGGGAAAGAGAAGTGCTGAATCTGGTGGTGGCAGGTCACACCAGCAAGGTGATGGGGGATATCCTCTGTCTCAGTCCGCGCACCATTGACCATCATCGTGCCAACCTGCTACGAAAATTTGACATGAAAAACAGTGTCGATCTTGTTAATTTTGCTGTGCGTAACGGTTTCGTAACCCCCGCTGACTGATCTAATATTGTTAGCACCTGGACCTGTTTTTTTACCTGTGAAATTCATTTATGGTGTGAATTTTTTCCCCCTAGGCCTTCCTCGGTACTCTCTATTGATCTGGTTTCTTTCATATAATGCTCTCTTCTAGGTATATATACCTAGAGAAAAATCCGTATTTCCCTCAATTGTTTTTTTGCTCCAGTTATGGTCTTTATTTCACTGAAATACTGAATTGGCATTCAGTTGAAACAACCTGTCATTCAGAGATCTATAGGGGGGTTGGATGCCGGAGATGGAGAATAAATAAAGGGAGAAGAAAATGAACAAGGCAGAGCTTGTGGCATCGGTTGCAGCGGCAGCTGGTACCACGAAGGTAAAAGCGGAGATGGTGTTGAACGGTGTCCTTGAAAACATGGTGAAGACAATGAAAGATGGTGAAAAAGTCAGTCTGTTGGGTTTCGGAACATTCAGTGTTGTGGAGCGTGTTGAAAAGAAGGGTCGTAATCCGCAGACCGGTCAGGATATAATTATTCCAGCTCATAATGCTGTGAAGTTTAAACCTGGCAAAACATTGTACGGTCGCGTCCAGTAGTATCTTCTTGACGCATTCGGTCGTACTTCAGCGAGGGGCCATCAGCATGCAACGTGCTGATGGCCCCTTTTTTTTGTTTATGCCCCTGATTGCGAATTCTGTACTTGTATTCCAGTCTGTTATCAAAAAGCGGCTTACTAAACCGCAACGGATTCAGGTTTACGAGAAGTACCCTTTCAGAGCCATGGTGGATTCGAGCAGGAAAGAAATCAGGATGATACCTATCGCTGTCGCAGTTTCCAGAGGAGTATCCCGCCAAATACCATTGCTCCGCTGAGGAGTTGGCCCCTGGTCAGAAATCCCAGTATAAAACCGATGTGCAGATCTGGTTCCCGGAACATTTCCACAAAGATCCGAATGGCTCCATAGCCAATAAGGAAGAGACAAAGTATGCTGCCGTGCGGCCATCCCCTGTGTTGCTGCCACGGCTTTTTTCGGTAGAGCCAGAGAATGCTGAAGAGTAGCGCCCCTTCCAGGATCATTTCATACAGCTGTGACGGGTGGCGCGGCAGAGGCCCTCCTCCAGGGAATACCATGGCCCAAGGCACGGAGGAAACCCGGCCGAACAGTTCACCATTGATGAAATTCCCCAGTCTTCCAAGCCCCAGTCCTATGGGGATAGTGGCCACGTAAAGATCGGCACATTTCCAGAAATTCAGGTTTTTCTTTTTTGTGTAGAGATAACCACCAATAATACAACCTATGCATGCGCCGTGAAAGGACATACCACCCGTCCAGGTCGCCGGTATTTCAAGGGGATTCTGCAGATAGTAGGAGAAATTGTAGAAGAGGACATAGCCAAGCCGCCCCCCCACAACCACCGAGAGGATGAGGACCAGATTAAGGTTTTCAAAACAGGGCTCAAGGGCTTTGTAGGAAAAATCTCTGATCTGTTTCAGAACCAGAAAATAACTTGCTGTAAACCCAAGCACATACATTAACCCGTACCAGCGGACCTGCAGTGGCCCGAACCCGAAAATAACAGGATCTATATTAGGGAAAGTCATCATTTTTCTGAGGCTCCCTGGAGTTTTTTGAGATGAACCTGGAGAACTGATATTGCAGCAGGAGTAATGCCTGAAATTCGTGATGCCTGACCCAGTGAGAGAGGACGTACCTTGCTGAGTTTTTCAACCACCTCATTGGAAAGGCCTGAAAGGGTTTTGTAATCAATTTCGTGCGGCAGTGGGATCTCTTCCATCTTTTTAAAGCGGGCGACTTGTTCCTCCTGACGTTTCAGGTATCCCTGGAACTTTACCTGGAGCTGGATTTCATTGTGGACGGTCGATAACAGCAGTTCTTTTACAGCTGCTTGCCCCTCAGGTGGGTCTGTGGGGATCCTGCTTATCATGGCCAGGGTGAGTTCCGGCCTGCGCAGCAGGTCAGCCAGGCTGCATTTTTGTTTCAGAGCAACAGAGCCTTCTTCAATAAGAATTGTATTGCATGCCTCGTTGGGTTTTACGTGGATGGATTTAAGGAGATTTGTCCCGTGGTCGAGGGCTGCCTGTTTGCTGAGAAACGCCTGGTAGTCGTCTTCCTGTAGTAAACCGATGTCATGGCCGATCTGGCACAATCTGGTGTCAGCATTGTCTTCTCTCAGCAGTAATCGGTATTCTGCCCTCGAGGTGAAAAGGCGATAGGGTTCTTTGGTGCCACAGGTCACAAGGTCATCTATCAGGACGCCGATATAGGCTTGGGCTCGACTGAGTATGAGTGGTTCTTTGGCGCGAACCAAGTGTACCGCATTGATGGCAGCTATTAACCCCTGAGCCGCTGCCTCTTCATAGCCGGAGGTGCCGTTAATCTGTCCGGCAAGAAAGAGTCCGGGTACCCGTTTGGTTTCCAGGCTGGGTTTAAGTTCCAGTGGATCAATGTAGTCATATTCAATGGCATACCCAGGACGCACAATGGTTGCCTTTTCCAGGCCCTTGATGGAGCGGAGCATGGTGAGCTGGGTGGACAGGGGCAGGCTGGTGGGTAAGCCGTTTGGGTACACTTCAGTGGTGTCCAGTCCTTCGGGCTCAAGAAATATCTGATGCCTGTCTTTTTCAGGAAACCGCATCACCTTGTCTTCAATGGATGGGCAGTACCTGGCCCCTATGCCCTCAATTATTCCTGTATACATTGGGGACTGGTCGATTCCTGCCCGGATGGCAGCGTGGGTTTCCGGATTGGTGTAGGTGATGTGACAGGGCCGCTGCGGAAGAGTGTAATCTCCTTTACTTGAAAAGGAGAAAAATGCCGGGGGCTGGTCTGAGTGCTGTTCCTCGAGTTCTGAATAGTCAATGGATCTGGCATCTATGCGTGGGACGGTACCAGTTTTCATCCGGCCCATTGAGAACCCTATCTTCCGGAAGCATTTGGAGAGATTGCTGGAGGGCGGGTCTCCCATGCGGCCCGCCGGAAAATTTTTCAGGCCGATGTGGGTGAGTCCATTGAGGAACGTACCGGTGGCAACGACCACTGTCTTCACTGTAATCTCTTCCTCCAGCGAGGTGCGGATTCCACACAGCTTGTCATCTTTTATGATCAGGGAGTCCACTTCAGCCTGTCTGATTTCAAGATTTTCCTGGGCTTCCAGCACCGATTTCATGCGGAGTCTGTAGAGGAGGCGGTCTGCCTGGGCCCGCGATGACTGGACAGCCGGTCCTTTGCTGGTGTTGAGCCTGCGAAACTGAATGGAGGTGGCATCAATGTTTTTTGCCATTTCACCTCCAAGTGCGTCGATTTCGCGAACCAGATGTCCTTTGGCAAGGCCGCCAATGGCGGGGTTGCAGGACATGGCACCAATGGTGTCAATGTTGATTACGGTGACCAGTGTTTTGCAGCCCATTCGGGCAGCAGCCAGGGCAGCTTCGCATCCGGCGTGGCCGGCTCCAATTACAACAATATCGTATGAGTTCATAATTGTGTACTATTCCTGAATTCGCGACGGCTTTGTGGTTCTTTTTTTTGCTGACATGGTGAAATGCAGATAGAGAATTTGCAAACAGGTATGTTTAAAAAAAACACCATCGAACACACACGGATTCAGGCTATTATTAAAGGGGGTTTTTGCTATCATACACCAGAAGAGACTGATGGGAAAGACTCCAGTCAAGTGAATAAAAGCGTTTTTATAAAAATAACAACGGTTGACGGAACAGGATAATGGTCGTAAATTTCTCACAGCCACCAAGGCGAACAGAGCAGCTTACGGCTTTTCGATTACCCAAGAGGTCGTTCGAGAATATCCTTTCGCCTGAAAAATTCGTTTTTTTTGAAAGGAATGCTCGGAGTATTAACGATATTCCCGCACTTGTTTTACGGAAATGCCTTGATCTAGAGCAAAAGTCTTGTTTCTGGACAGGCACTGACTATACCGTCCCTGACGGGGAATGAATATGTTTGGAAAAAAAAATACCCCTGCAGAAAGTATTCTGGTTCTCGGGCTCGGTGGTATCGGCCTGTATCTAGCCAAGCGACTTGTCCATGAAGGTTATGCCGTAACTGTCCTTGAGGCAGACAATCGGTTGGTCAATCGTGCCGATGAGAGTCTCGATGCACGTCTCATAACAGGTTCTGCTATGTCCGTAAAGTGCTGGGAAGAGGCCAATGCCAGGGACATGGACTTCATGATTGCGGTCACTGATAATGATGCGGTGAATATGCTCTCCTCGCTCATTGCGGATCGTTTTGGGATAGAACAGAAAATTGCCAGGGTCAGATCCCTTGAGTATGGTCAGGATGATTCTCTGCTTCAGGCAGAAGATTTGAAGATTGACCTGTTTATCCATCCGGAAGAACTTGCTGCCCAGGAGATCGTCCGTTTGATTAAGTGGACATCAGGGGATGAGATCATCGATATTGCCTTTGGGAAGATGCAGGCCATGGCGGCAAGAATAGATGATGATTCGCAGCTTGCCAATAAGACACTTATTGAGATAGCGCGAGCCTATTCTGATATTGCCTTCAGGGTTGTGGCCATTGCTCGTGGTATAACCACCATTATTCCCACCGGAAAGACGGAGATCCTTCCCCATGACCAGATACTGATCATGGCAGGCACTGAGGAGCTGCCCCGTTTGATGGCACTCACCGGCCTGAAAAAACAGCGACGCTTGCGGGTAATGATTGTTGGTGGCGGGCTGGTGGGGAGCAGAATAGCCCAGCTTCTTGGGAAAACAGTGCGGGTGAAGCTTCTTGAAAAAAATGAAAAACGGGCCACGGAGCTGTCTTCCATGCTGCCTGATACAGAAGTGCTCCTTGGTGATGGTTCAGATAAAGATGTCTTAAATGCCGCAGGGCTGGCTGATATGGATACCTTTATTTCGGCCACCGGCGAGAATGAGACCAATATTATGACCTGCATGCTGGTCAAACACATTGTAGAAACCCAGGGTGACACTCAGAATAAGACTAAGACCATTTCCCTGGTTAATAAAGAGGAGTACGTGGTTTTGGCCTCAACCAGCGGCTCGGATATCGCCATTAACAAGAAGATTCTGGCAGGAAATGAGATTTTTACTTTTATCAGAAGAAGTGAGATGCTCTCCGTGTCCCATATGCACGGTTTTGATGCGGAGGTTGTTGATCTGATAGCGGCACCCGGCTCCCGTATTACCAGAAAACCACTGGTGAAACTTGACAATATTCTTTCAGGCCAGATCATTGTTGGATCTGTCTTTCGAGATGGAAAATGGGAGACTGCTGTAGGGAAAACTCAGGTGAACGCAGGAGACCGGGTCATTGTCATCTGTGACTCTCTGCATCTAAAAGAGGTGCGGGAGATCTTTCTGAATCCGTGAGCGTTCGATGCGATGGTGATGCCGCTTGATTTTTCAAACATACCTGACTGTGAACGGTATATCTGCATTTCAGTATGTTGTAAAGAAAACAATTACGAAGCTGTTACGGGTTCAGATTGCCGGCATAGGAAGGAGAAGGTTACTTTTTCCAGAATGAGGGGAAAAAGAGTACCAGGGCAGAAAACATTTCCAGTCGACCCACCAGCATGTTCCAGGACAGGAACCATTTGCCTGTATCTGAAATAAAAGCAAAGTTATGACTTGGCCCCACCTGCCCGAATCCGGGACCGATGTTCATGAGTGAGGAAATGACAGCGCTCATGGCTGAGTTGTAGTCCATATTATCCGTGAGGGTCATCACAAAGCCACCAACCAGTATCATGAAAATATTGATTATGAAATAGCAGAGGGCCAGGCTGATGATATCATTGTCGATGGTGCGCCCGTTAAGTCGTAGTGAAACAACGGCCATTGGCTGGAAGAAGATTTTTCGCACCGAAGAGTACATGTATTTACAGATGATGACGTAATGGACAACTTTGATACCACTGGTGGTTGAGCCGGCACAGGCACCGATAAAGCAGACAATAAAGAGGAGCATCTGGGCAGAATTCGGCCACAGTTCATAGTCAGCAGTTCCAAAGCCGGTGGTTGTGAGCAGGGACACGATCTGAAAAGAGCCGTATCTCAGGGCGTCAAAGAAATCAGCGTAGGGCCCCTTGCTCCAGAGAATAAGGGTGATGGCTCCACAGAAAAAGATCAAAAAACCTGCATACCAGCGTAACTCGGTGTTTTTTTTCAGGGCGTCAAGGTCTCCACGGAGGACCTGGTAGATCAACACAAAACTTAAGCCGCCCAGAACCATGAAAATGGTGGTAATCCAGTCAAGGTAGGCGCTGTCGTATGCCCCGATGCTCGCGTTCCTGGTGGAGTATCCGGAGGTGGAAACGGTACCGAATGCGGTGCAGAGGGAGTCGAAAAGGGGCATCCCGCCAAGGGCCAGAAGGACAACCTGGATAAGATTGAGTGCAATGTAGATCCACCAGAGACTGACCATGGTGTCCCGGTTCCTAGGCTTGAATTTTTCTTTAGTTATCACTTGCCCCGGGCTTGATTCGGCCCGAAAGAGGCGTAAACCTCCCATGCCGTGGGGAAGGAAGATGATGGCCAGGGTCAAAAATCCCATTCCGCCCAGGAGATGGGTCTGGCTGCGCCAGAACAGTAAGCCATGGGGCAGGGCTTCAATGTCGTTGAGAATGCTGGCCCCGGTGGTTGTGTAACCGGATATCATCTCAAAAAAGGCATCGGTGAATGATGGGATGGAGCCGTGCAACATAAAAGGAATGGCCGAAAATGTTGAAACTACAACCCAGCCGATTACGGCAATGAAAAAACCGTCTTTGATGTTTAAGTCGTTGCTTTTTCTGAATGCCAGAAAGAGCGGCATCCCGGCCGCCAATGTTATTATGGCGGAATAGATAAAGGGGATAAGGTCATTTTCCTGGTAGATGAGGGAGCAGATAGCAGGAAAGGACATGGAGGATCCGGTGACCATGAGCAGGACCCCCATGACATGAGCAATTGAGGAAAAATGCATCTGTTTTATCCTTTCTGCCACCAGATCAGGGCCCAGCGGGCAGGATATGAACGTTTGACGGTGATCCTTCCGTCCTCTTCAGAGCTGTTGTCGTGAACATATCGGGTCAGCTGTTTTTCCTCCCGGGGAGTGAGGTCTTTGAACATCCAGCGATAGGAGTCGAGCGCTTCCTCCATCGATGGATACGTCACTGTTTTGCTGAGACTGATGATGTCAACACAGGGGTGGATGTCCATGGAATAGAGGGTATTTATGGTGTATATATAGTCAGGCCCGGAACGAAAAGGCCTGTTTAGGGCGATGAAGGCGCCGTTGTCAAATGGTGTGGGATTGATACGATCCACAATGAATACGTAACGACTGGCGTAGGCGTCAAGTTTGGTGATGGCTGCCCTGAGATCAGGTACGCTTAAGGAGCGGGAGGCAATGCAGATATCATGTTTTTGGATTTGCAGCTTCTCCCAGTCATCCTCCCAGGAGGCGAGCGTTGTGGTGATATTGCTGAGGCCCTGTCTTGCAGCCTCACCATCCAGTATCTCAAGCATGCCCTGTGAGTAGTCGATGGCAGTGACAGCTTTTGCTGTTGCGGCCAGTGGAAGAGAAAGGGTCCCTGGTCCTGATCCGGCATCCAGTACCGTCGTGTTGCTGTCAGCGGGGATGTGTTGCAGGATCAGGTCAACAAACTGGGAGTCGCGGTTTCTTCTGGCAAATGATGCTGCCTTTTTGTCCCAGTCGGCTGGGCCTTTAGCAGTCCATGATTTTTTATCTCTGGCATTTTTCCAGAGTTTTTGCCAGTCCAGGTCGTCATAAGTAATTTTGGAATGCATTTTATTCACCTTTTATTTGCCAGGTTACGATAGCTTGTTCGCTTTTGTAACCTCAAAAAGAGTAGCACAGGCAAATTGCTTGCGCAAGCAATTGCCGAAAATGTTTGACACGGGCTGGTCAATATGGTTAGTATTATCTCTTTGTTGATTTTACGCCCTGCGAATAGTTGAGGTTCAGTGGGCAGGTTGTGCAGGACAAAGATACCCCGGGAGTAACAGCGAATCTCTGTAACGTAAAGATGCCCGGTTCTTAGAGTGATTAAACCGCTGAACAGCGGACAAGGAGTAAGTGATGAGTAAACGTACTTTTCAGCCTAGTAATATTAAGCGTAAACGTACCCATGGGTTTCGTTCCAGAATGTCCACCCGTGCCGGTCGTGCAATTCTCAATTCCCGTCGCGCTAAAGGCCGTAAGCGTCTTTCCGCTTAGCTGAAGTTGCCGAGGTTTAAACTCCCGAAAACAGCCCTGCTTCGTAAGGGACGGGAGTTTGATACGGTGTACCGACAGGGGAAACGTTGTCACGGCAAAGGTTTTTCTCTGATTTTCTGTCCCAATGATCTTGGTTATAACAGGATCGGAATCAGTATTCACCGAAAGCTCAAAGGGGCGGTGAGGCGAAACCGGATCAAGCGGATAGTTCGTGAGTCTTTTCGTCTTGAAAGATCTCTTTATCCGCAATGTGCTGACATCGTTTTTGCAGTTCGTCCCGATTTTTCATTGAAATCTCCTGCCGAAATTGCTTCCTCAGTCGCAAAACTTGGAATGTGAAGCATATGCTTCACAGTGGGAAAAATGTCTGATGGCTGTCAAAATGGATTATAATTTTTTGGATCTTTTTGATCTATGAAAATTCGTCTGCTGATACAACAGGTTCCTCTGACTCTGATTCGGGGATACCGCTATATCATCTCTCCACTTCTCCCCCCAAGTTGTCGTTTTACCCCTACCTGCTCCTGTTATGCAATTGAGGCCATTACATCCCATGGCACATTGCGGGGCATTTTACTCTCCTTAGGCCGTATTTTACGCTGTCACCCGTTTTGTCAGGGCGGCTATGACCCCGTTCCTCCGGTACATGGTAGAAAAGATATGTGCCAGGATGATTGTGATGAGTCACAGGATAGCAGCAACGGGTGCCCTACTCAGACGCTGACGTCCTAGCGTCCTCTTTCTATTTTACTACATGGTAAAAGCATGGATATTTACAGAACTTTTTTAGCGATTATTATTTCTTTTGTTATTCTCATTGGCTATCAATACTTTTTTGTGGGCTTTGGTCCGTCTGAACTACCCACAGAAGATATTGTGGTGGAGACCGAGGGCGCAGGCTCTGACAGCCCGGTGTTGCAGACAGCGGTAGCCCCGGAGTCAGCAAGAACGTCCGCTGCTCCCGCACAGGTGACAACACGTCCTGATAGAGCTGCCAGAACCCTGACAGTGGACACCGACCTGTATACCGCATCTCTCACAGAGGATGGTGGATCCATCACCAGCTTTGTTCTTAAGGATTACAGGGAAACTTCAGCCGCCGATTCACCTGGCATGCAGCTGGTAAAGGTCGATGGAACAGAGGGATTTCCCCTTGAGTTTTCCTGGGGGAGTGTGGCCCCTGCCGCCACCTTTTACGATGCTGGTGGGAGTGAGGTGAGATTTCAGGGCAATAATGGACACCTGGTGATGAAAGGGCAGGGCAACGGCCTCGCGATTACCCGGGATTACACTTTCTCTAAGGACAGTTACCTGATGGAGTTGAATGTTCGGGTGAAAAATATATCTTCCGGTGTGCTCCAGGGCAATGCAGCACTGCATCAGTCCAACACCCCGTTTAGAAAAAGTGGCCCCGGCAGCCAGTTTCTGTTTGTCGGTCCTGCCTATTACATGAACGAGTCTCTCACTGAAGTGGATTCTGATCTCTATGAAGCGGGTCCTGCAACGGTAAATGGTCAGATGGACTGGGCAGCCTACGAGGGAACGTACTTTATCTGTGCCATTCTTCCTCAGGACACCAGTGCTACTTCCATGACCATGGAGTCTTTTGGTGAGGACGGTATCAAGATGAGGATGAACAGTGATCTTGATACTCTGCAGCCCGGAGAGGAGAAGGTGTATACCTATAAACTCTTTTTTGGTCCTAAGAAACTTGATATTCTCAAGTCGGTTGGTTCCAACCTAGACAAGGCTGTCAATTTCGGCTGGTTTGATGTGATTGCCCAGCCCACCCTCTTTCTCCTCAATTTTTTCCATGGTATTTTTAAAAATTATGGAATTGCTATTATTATGGTGACAATTATCTTCAAGGCGATCTTCTGGCCTATCACCCAGAAAGGGTTGAAGTCTATGAAGAATATGCAGAAGCTGCAGCCCAAGATGGCAAAACTGAAGGAGAAGTATAAAGGCGATCCCACCAGGATGAATCAGGAGGTCATGAATCTTTACAAGACCTACAAAGTGAATCCCCTTGGTGGTTGTCTGCCCATGGTTCTGCAGATTCCGGTCTTCTTTGCACTCTACAAGGTTCTGCTCATGTGTATTGAGCTGCGTCATGCGCCTTTTATGCTCTGGATTACAGATCTTTCTGCGCCGGATCGACTTTATATCGGTTTTGATATTCCCTACGTTGGTGGTATTCCGGTATTGACCCTTCTTATGGGTGCCTCTATGTTTCTGCAGCAGAAAATGACTCCCACTACTGCAGATCCGACACAGGCGAAAATAATGATGTTTCTGCCTGTTATTTTCACCTTTATGTTTATAAACTTTGCATCCGGTCTGGTACTCTATTGGTTTGTCAATAATCTACTTGCAATCTTCCAGCAGCAGATGATCAATCGCCAAAAAAAGGCTTAACTACTTTTAAAGTGAGAACAGAGATGGGATACGATGGCTCCCTGATGTATATTTCACCTCTGTTCTGACGATTTCCCCCTAAGGATTAACATAAAAAATGTCTTCAGGAAAAAGAGATTTCTACGGAAAAGAAATAACTGATGCTATCAAAGAGGCCTGTGATACCCTGCAGACTCCTCAGGAAGATCTTGCCATTGAAGTTGTGGAAACAGGCTCCATGGGGATTTTCGGACTGATCCGCAAAAAGGCTCATATTCGCGCAATGGTAAAAACACTTGTGGTTGACAGTGGCAGTGAATCTCCGCAGGAGGATGTTCCGGCGGCAACAACTGTTTCCGCTGAAACAGAAAAACAGCCCGTGGAGGAGAAAGCTGCTGAGTTGTCTGAGACTGTTGGAAAGCCTGCTAAGCCTCCGGTGGTAAAGAAAACTGAGAAAACTGAAGACGCTGAGAAAAAACAGAGTCCGGCTCCACGTAAGGTGGCGGCTGAGATCACTGCGGAAAGTGTCGATATCGTCAGGCAGCAGCTTGAAGAGTTGCTTGGCCTGATGACTTTTCCATCTGAGGTTACAGCTGTGCTTGATAATGGCACCATACGGCTGCGGGTGGGTGAGGAACATGAGGAGGCTCTGACCGGACAGGATGGTAAGATTATTGATTCTCTTCAGTATCTGCTCCGTAAACTTGCTGCCAGAAAGGTTGAGGAGAAGATCCGTCTCTCTATTGATATCGGCGAATTTCGTGAGAGACGTAAAGTTGAGCTGATGGAGCGTGCTAAAGAGCTTGCCGCTCAGGTCAAAGAGGACGGTAAAACCCAGGCCATACCGCCTCTAAATCCTTCGGAACGTCGCATTGTCCATGTGGCCCTGCAGGATGACAAAGAGATCCGTTCCCGCAGTGTGGGGGAAGGGTTGTTTAAGAAAATTCTCATCTACAAACCTGGTAAGGGTAAGAAACCAGGTTCCAGCAACAGTAAACGTGGCGGGCGGGGCAGGCGTGGTAAATCTGCAAAAACACCGCAGGAGAACAGTGACTCCTGAATGTGAACCGGTTAATACCGTGGACAGTAGCGAAACCATTGCGGCAATTTCGACCCCACCCGGATCAGGAGGAATAGGTATTATCCGCATGAGCGGATCTGCTGCTCTCACTCTTTTACAGACAATTTTCCAGCCCAGTGAACGGAACTGTTCCTTTGAAAGTCACCGTCTTTACTACGGGCGCATTGTTCATCCTGTTAAAAAAAAAGACCTCGATGAAGTCCTGGCCGTTTTTATGGCCGCACCAAGGACTTACACCCGTGAGGATGTGGTCGAGATTCATTGTCACGGCAACTTTCTTGTACTGCAGTCCATTCTGGAGCTGCTCATTTCCTATGGCGTACGCCTAGCAGATCCCGGCGAATTCACCAAGCTTGCTTATCTCAATGGCAGAATTGATCTGACCCAGGCCGAGGCGGTTATTGATATCCTCTCTGCCAGAACCCGGAAGGGAATGGATATGGCCTTGGATCAGCTTGGGGGAACGCTTTATAAACGGGTGGATGGGATTCGGACTGCTTTGGTGCAGATGAGGGCAGTCGTGGAAGTTGCCATTGATTTTCCGGATGAAGATATTGAGATAGTTCAGCATGCCTCGCTTCTGACAAAGGTGGATGAGGAAGTTTCAACCCCCCTTGAGCGGCTGCTGCGCCATGCTGAAGATGGGAGGATTTTCCGTGAAGGCATCTCGGTCGTTATCGTGGGGCTTCCAAATGTTGGCAAATCGAGTCTGCTCAATACCCTGCTTCAGGAAGAGCGGGCTCTGGTGACTGCCATTCCCGGAACCACCCGTGATACCATAGAAGAGTATCTGGATATCCAGGGTGTGCCCGTGCGTATGGTTGATACTGCCGGAATAAGGCAGGGTGCCGACGAAGTTGAAATGCTGGGGATAGAGCGGGCCAGAAAGCAGATTGACCAGGCGGATTTAGTTCTGTTTATGCTTGATGCCGCAAGGGGCGTTTCGGCAGATGACCTGCAGTTGCTGGAAAGTGTTCGGGATAAACCACTGCTCATTGTGTCAAATAAGATGGATATAGGATCAGGTCGCATCGATCTGGCCGGGCTTGGGCTTGATGAAGGTGCTCCCTCTGTTTCCATTTCTGCAAAACAGCAGCAGGGTATAGAAAAACTGAAGGACACCATTTTTAATATTGTTGTTGGAAATAGTGAGCAATGGCAGGAGGAAGGTTGTGCCCCGAATGTCAGGCACAAGGCTGCTTTGCTTGCCGCAAAAGAGGCTGCAGAGCGATTGAGCCAGGGACTTAGCATGAGGTGTACCAGTGATCTGCTTGCCATTGACCTGCAGGATTGTCTTGACCAGCTCAACATCATTGTGGGGGTTACCACCACAGAGGATGTGCTGGATGTTATTTTCGAACAGTTCTGTCTTGGAAAGTAGAGACTTTTTTTAATTATTATGCCACTGAAAATCTCCATAAACGGATTTGGACGTATTGGCCGTTCTGTACTGCGGGCACTGTATGAGCGCAATCTGCAGGATGCCATTGATGTGAGAGCCGTGAATGAGCTGGCAGACTGTGAGACCGTGGCCTATATGCTGCGTTATGATAGTACTCATGGCAGGTTTCCCCATGATGTGTCAGTGAAAACAGGGATTCTCGGTATAGGCACCAGAGAGATTCATCTGCTTCACCACCATTCCCTGACAAAGCTTCCCTGGCAGGACATTGATGTGGATGTGGTACTCGAGTGCACTGGTCAGTACAGGAAGAGAGAAGAGCTGGAAATACATCTGGAGCAGGGCGCAGAAAAAGTACTGTTGAGTCAACCTGGAGTTGAGGTCGATTTTACCTTGATTGCCGGTCTGAATCAGGATTTGTTGTTGCCCCGTCACCGTATCGTCTCGCTGGGATCCTGTTCTACCAACTGTGTCCTCCCTGTATTTTCCCTGCTTGACAAGGCTTTTGGTATAGAACAGGGGGTGACCACCACCATACATTCGGCCATGAATGACCAGCCGGTCATCGACGCCTACGCCAGTGATCTGCGGCGCACCAGGGCTGCTGTTGCCAGTATAATTCCTGTTGATACCGCTCTGCCGCGAGGAATATCACGGCTGATGCCCCACCTTGACGGGAAGATCGAGAGTATTCATCTGCGGGTTCCAACCCTTAACGTTTCCGTCATGGATCTGAGTCTACAGCTCAAGAGTGATGTAACCGTAAGCATGGTGGACAGGCTCCTTGAAGATGCCAGTTGCGGCGAGTTGAATAATATCATCGGTTTTACCAGAGAACCGCACGCGTCTGTTGATTTTAACCATGATAGGCGCAGCGGCATTGTGGATGCCACCCAGACCAGGGTCAGCAACGGTCGTCTTCTGAAAATGCTGATCTGGTTTGACAATGAATGGGGATTTGCGAACCGTATGGTAGACGCATTGCAGAACAGGGCCCTCCAGGAAAACCTGTAGGAGAAAAATTGAATTTTATGGTACTGAAACAGGCTGCAGGTGAGCAGCTGTCATATTATGTTTCCATCAGCTTGATCACTTCCTGAACCAGCCGGTCTGCGCCCTCTCCAATCTGATCCACCCGGGATTCCAGCATATAACAGGGAGTTGTCACAACTTTGAGGTGGCTGTCTACTACTACTTCACACTGCATGGTGCTTCTGTGGCTTGCCCCCATCTCTTCAATGGCTGTGGCAGTGTTTTTATCCTGGCCTATGGTCAGTTCGACCCGAGGCAGGATTCTGGCAAGGATAACAGGGGCTATGCAGAGAGCAGCAATGGGTTTTTGCAGCGCATGGGTGGCAAGTATCGCTTTCTCAACGGCCACGTTTATGTGGCAGGCATGACCTTTGGTGGCAAAGTCGGAGAGATTGCTGGCAGCCCCAAGACCGCCTGGCAGGATCAGAGCGTCATGTGACTCTGCCTCAAAGGTGGCGAGATCCAGAATGTCACCTCTGGCAATTCGTGCGGCTTCCACCAGGACGTTGCGCTTTTCATCCATGGTCTCACCGGTGAGATGGTTGCTCACCTGGCTCTGAGAGATGTTTGGGGCGTAGCACTGATAATCTGCGCCATTTTTGTGAATGGCCCAGAGGGTAAGCGTTGCCTCGTGGATCTCAGATCCATCCAGGTGGCCGCAACCGGAGAGAATGACTGCAATGGATTTTTTACTCATACCAGTATAAATAGATTGTCC
>JALSMA010000016.1 GCA_026988015.1 Desulfobulbaceae bacterium
TGATTTTATTAGATTTTTCGCAAAACCCAATATATCAAAAAGCGAGAGGCTTTTCACGTTAATATGTAATTAATTTAGGTGGTTGTCATGTTTTTATGGCTGCTGTCGATTAAGTCCGAAACTTGAGCTGTATTTTTCCCTGGGCCTTCCGATATCAGCTTCTTTCTCAATGGGTGAATTAAACAAGTACGCATAGACGTGTGCCGCTTCAGCAAGCTTTATAATTGCCGGGCCACGCTTTTTGAAATTTTGAAATACTATGGCATCTACCTTGTCTGGCCCTGAAATCGCCTCTTCCACCTGCTTGACCATGAGGAAATGATTACTTTTGGCATCGTAGACTCGCAAATCGACATCAAGGTCATCTGCTGCTGCCTCCATAAAATTTGTAACCAGATTCCAGAATGAGCTCTGTCCGGGAATGAACAGGGCCACTTTGAAGCTTTTGGCGTTAGCTGTTACAGGGAGTAACAAAACAACCAGTAGCCCCAAAAAGACAACCCCTCCAGCGACCCTGTCACAGAATCTCAATGTGATGGCTGAAAAAGCCATTAGAAACGGTACCCCAGAGAAAAATACCCTGTGGTCTGGCTGCTTTCCGCCTCTTCCCTCTCTGTCAGGACATAAATACCATACACTGAAATATCAATTTCCCCATCGACCTCGATTTTTGTATAGCAGACCCCTCCCTCTACAAACCAGGAAGACTCAAATTCGTAGTTACCTGATAAATCTATCATATAGGCGTCTCCATCCATATCACCTTTGGCAACTCTGCTTCTCAGCAGATGGTCATCCCTATCCTCTGCCGTGACAAGGGGGGAATATGCAAGGCTGCCAGTTATAATAAAGGCAGGTGTAATCTGGAATTCAGTACCAACAAGCAGATATGGCATACTGTAGGTCATCTCATAATTCGTGGTAACAACCCCGTTTCCAAAATACTCATATCCGAATTGACCAGATGGTGAATACTGGTGCACCAAACTCCCGTCATATTCATACTTTTGATACTGATACCCTATTCCGGTAAAAAGACTCCAAGAGTGCCGCTGCATAAAGGTCCACTCCACATCTACATCAAAAATAAATGCCGAAAAACCGGAAATGTCAGATGTAGAGTACACATCCAGCTGCCTAGGGTTAGAAGCATGAAGCCAGTCCCGATCTGTCATCGGATCGTTTGGATCTGTAATATCAGTTTTAACCACACCGTTTATGCGCCAGTTCTGTCCAACATCCAGTCTCGCAGATACCCTGGCCAACCATATATCAAGAGGCCACTCAAGTTCACTCAACGGAAAGTATCCCTGAGCAGAGTTTCCATCAGGAAAACGGAAAGGTGCCCCTACGGAATATTTTGTCTCACCGGTCATCATTTCTATTCCGAGTGTGATTTCAAAACCACTCCGGGCAGCGGCAGGGATATCGGTCTGGTTTGCCTGCGGGTTTCCAATAACAGCGTATACCGTTCCGGAACACAAAATCCAACAACCTGCCCCCAAAACAACAACATGAGCCATCTTGCTCCCCGTCTGCCCCATCTGATTCTCCCTGTAATATATGACTGAACACAAGCAAATCTCTTTCCTAAAAAGACCTATGACACCTTTGTTGCAGCGATTGCAGGACTACTGACACGAAGACAATACCTGCCTTACTGAACAGGATAAACAATTTACCTCAACAAATCAAAGACATATTACTTTACAAAACCACAGCATCTTCTTGCAACACTTTTGTATCCATGGATCATCTACGATTTATTCAGGGTTCAACAAGCCGAACTTGAACAATCCCACGTACGGAATTACAGCAAAAAAGGGCTTTTGCCCGCCGAATATCCTCAAGGTCAAGTACCTTCTCCTGAACCTCCGGGAAAGGGTTGGAGAGAATTTCTGCCCGCATGGTGCCTGCCAGCAGTCCTGCGGAAACCGGTGGCGTATAATAATTACCGTCTAAAAATACTATCAAATTTGTAATGCATCCTTCTGTGATCTCCAAACGCTCATTTTGAAAAATCACATCAAACAACCCTTGCTCTCTCGCACGTTCAAATTCCCTGCCAAACAGAGAACGTTCACTGGTTTTGTGATAAAACCACACCAGGGAGGATTGCACCCCATATGGGGAAAGACCTACGACTGGCAGCTCGTCATGACTGGCTGCCGGGGATTCCGGTAAAACCTGAAGTGCTGGAGCTTCGCATACTCTGCTTGTAATTTCCACCACACCATCTTTTGCCAGTGTCAGCCGGACCAGCTGGTACTCAGAGGCGCTGTGTTTCGCAGGCTCAACAGAATCCAGTGCGGCCAGGATCGTATCAGCCGAGAAAGCAAAACTGAAATAGTATGCAGATTTCCTAAGTCGGTCAAGATGATTATCAAGTAGAAAATATTGTTTTTGCGGGTCTCTTAGCAGTGTTTCCAGCAACACAAACTCCGGAATGGATTTAGTCAGAAACTCCGCCTTTAAAAGGCATTCCTGCCACTCCTGTTCCGGTATGGAATCGTGAACTATGCCTGATCCTATCCCCATCTCTCCTCTGTTTCCCTTCAGACGAACCGTGCGGATAGGTACATTGAATGTTCCAGTACCATCAGGAGCAAAGTAACCTACAGCACCTGTGTACACGCCCCTTGGAGCAATCTCAAGTTCCCGGATTATCTCCATTGTCCTGATCTTTGGAGCACCGGTGACAGAGCCGCATGGGAAGAGAGCTTTTAGAACATCAAGTATGGCTACACGATTAAAAACACTCCTGTCAGTCACAGCTGAAACTGTGGATGTCATCTGTAAAACACTCTCAAACCTCTCCACATCGAAAAGGGATTCTGTAACAACTGCGCTATCACCCAATTGTCGACAGAGGCGGGCCAGATCATTCCTGAGAAGATCAACAATCATCACATTTTCACTACGATTTTTCTCATCCAGTCTCAACATCTCACACTGTTCCTGATCTTCTCTCCAGTCCAGCCCCCTTTTCATTGTTCCCTTCATGGGACGAACAAGGATACGATCAGTGTCAGCTTTAAAAAACAGTTCCGGAGAAAGTGAAAGAATATGTTCACCAGCAAGGTGGATCATCGCCCCGTACGCCACCGACTGGTTGCGACGTAGTTTTCGATAAAATGCCTCCGGAGATCCGGAAAAGTCAAACAAGAGTTTCAGGGTATAATTCACCTGGTAAGTGTCCCCTGCTGCGATATAATCTTTTATTTTTGATATTGCCCTGAGATAGCTGGCCCGGTCCTGACTGGGGCGAATATCATTAACTGTAAAATCGGATAATTCCCGGGTAGCCGCAGTAAAGGGGAAATTTGTCATTCCGCTTTTATGGTCACAAAAAAAAGGCTGCTTAAACACCCCGAAAGATGCCAGCACCGTTTTATTATTAAGAAGGTCTTGCGGCAGCAGATCCACAAGACGGCTCTCCAGCAGATACCCAAACTCATAGCTCATCCAGCCTGCAAGGTAGGAACCAGTTGCGAGAACCTCCTCCATTCTGGAGACAAACAGAGCCGGATCATCCCCCCCTCTGAAATCAATTCTTTCCAGAGGCTGAACAAAAAGATAGGAATGCCTGTTTCTCGCATCGCTGCGTGCCGTATCGAGAAAAACATACTCTTCCTCATCCTCCAATGCATCCAGCAGGGAGTCCAGTTGCTTCTGTTTCAATGGCTTCATGCACCCTCTTCTATCAATTCAAGGAGGAATTTCAACTAAAAACGTCAAAAGATATATCCCCTTCTCTGTAAAAGGGAACCATTCAGCTTGCGCAGGAAACAAAAATATTCTATATTAGCTGATTCTGCGACACTATTTCTGTATCAGAGATTAAACAGGCAGCAGAGCTTCGATCTGTCAGCACTGTCATTACACACTTTTTATCACCTGCATCTTACAAGGAGGCCCTATGTTAATTAAGGACTGGATGGCAACCACCATACTTACGGTGGACGCCAACACCTCGGTCATGCGAGCCGGAAGGACAATGAAAGACAATAACATCAGGCGATTACCTGTTGTCTCTCAGGGAAAACTTGCAGGTATTATCACCGATCGAGATCTCAAGGAAGCCTCACCATCTTCCAAAACAGATATGGATCTGCATGAGATGTACTATCTTCTGTCTGAGATGAAGGTCAAAGATGTCATGACAGAGGCTCCCATTCGTCTCAGTCTTGACGACACTCTTGAAAAAGCCGCCCTTGTGATGCTGAATGAGAAAATTTCAGGTCTCGTCATTGTAGATGAAGAAGAGAATCTGGTGGGTCTGCTCTCAGAGTCTGATGTTCTTCGTGGCTTTATCCATGCCACCGGTATCCAGGATGGTGCCTTCCAGATCGTTATGGATATGTCTGATGCCGGAGGCTCAGTATCACAACTCATCGATGTGCTGCGTCAGAATCGGGCCAGAGTCCTTTCCATCCTCACATCTTTTGATGATGCTCCGGCTGGATCTAAAAGGGTTTCTGTACGTATCATGCCATATAACGGTGAGGTGGAAGACCTCGTTAAAGAACTTGAGGCAATGGAAGGATACACCATCGTCAGTCAGGGAATTGATGACTTAAAAAACCTACCTAAAAAGTAACACAACAACAGTAACAATCTCGAAAAAAACTATAATAACCGATGGCTAAGTAAAAAACCTCAGATGCGAGGAGCGTATTTTTTATTTAATTCCGGTGTACCAGGGTACGGCGAAATTAAATAAAAAATGTACCCCAAAAGGCACTTCCGGAGGGACGCCTTACGAAGCTGGTGAAAAGTTTTACGACGCCATCAACAGTTACTAAACACTACAGACAAACAACAAAGGAGAAACACCTATGTCGAGAAAAATGGTCACTATTGATGGTAATCAGGCATGCACTCATGTTGCCTACGCCACCAGCGAGGTAATCACTATCTACCCCATTACACCTTCTTCACCAATGGCTGCCGAGGCTGACACCAAAGCAACCGCCAATCAGGAAAACATCTGGGGTTCCATTCCAGTTGTAACCCAGATGCAATCTGAAGGTGGTGTTGCAGGTGCCCTGCATGGATCCCTTGCTACAGGCGTTCTCTGTACCACCTTCACCGCATCTCAGGGTCTACTCCTGATGATCCCAAATATGTACAAGATTGCCGGTGAGCTCACCCCTACCGTCTTCCATGTAACAGCCCGTTCCATCGCTGCCCAGGGACTCTCCATCTTTGGTGATCATGCAGATATTTATGCTGCCCGCCAGACCGGTTGGGGTATGCTCTGCTCCAAGAATGTTCAGGAATGCATGGATATGGCACTGATCGCCACTCAGGTGTCTCTGGCCTCCCGTATTCCTTTCATACACTTCTTCGACGGTTTCCGTACCTCCCATGAGATACAGAAGATCGAGGAACTGACCAAAGACGATATGGCTGCAATGATTGACGAAGATCTCATCATCGCCCACCGCAAGCGTGCCCTCACTCCTGACAGTCCCAGCATCCGTGGAACTGCCCAGAACCCAGATGTTTATTTCACAGGACGAGAGACAGTAAACAAATTTTACGCAGTTACACCCAAAATTGTCCAGGATACCATGGACAAATTTGCAGGTATCACCGGTCGTCAGTATCACCTCTTCGACTACTACGGTGCCCCTGATGCAACAGACGTAATTGTGATGATGGCCTCTGGTTGCGAGACCGTTTCCGCCACCATCGACCACCTGGTTTCCGAAGGAAAAAGTGTTGGTCTGGTAATCGTTCGTCTCTTCAGACCTTTTGACTGCAAGGCAATGGTTAACGCCCTTCCTTCTTCTGTTGAGCGTATCACTGTAATGGACAGAACCAAAGAGCCCGGTTCTGCTGGCGAGCCACTCTACCTTGACGTTCGCGCCGCAGTTGGTGAGGCCACTGAATCGAACACCTCGGCCTACCAACCTGTTATCCTGTCAGGACGCTATGGACTTGGTTCAGCCGAGTTCACTCCTACAATGGTTAAAGCCATTTTTGACAACATGGAATCCATGGCTCCCAAAAATCATTTCTGTGTTGGTCCAAATGATGATGTCACTGGAACCAGCCTTGACTACGACCCGGATTACTCCATTGAAGGTGACGACGTATATCGTGCCATGTTCTATGGTTTAGGATCTGATGGTACTGTTGGCGCCAATAAAAACACCATCAAAATAATTGGTACCGAGACTGACAACTCTGCCCAGGGCTACTTTGTTTATGATTCCAAAAAATCCGGCTCCATTACCACATCACATTTGAGATTTGGTAAGAATCAGGTTGTTGCACCGTACCTTATCAACAAGGCCAATTTCATTGCATGTCATAACTTTACCTTCCTTGATCAATACGACATGCTCCGCAACCTTGAAGAGGGTGGAACCTTCCTTCTCACCACCAGCTTTAATGCTAAGCAGATCTGGAAGGAACTGCCACGCAATGTGCAGAAAGACCTTATTAACAAAAAGGCAAAATTCTACATCATTGACGCCCTGTCCCTTGGCCAGACTCTTGGTCTTGGTGCCCGTATCAATATGATCATGCAGACTGCCTTCTTCCTTATTTCTGGGATCATTACCGAGAAAGAAGCCATCACCGCCATTAAAAATGCCATCAAGAAAACCTATGGCAAGAAGGGTGACAAGGTTGTCAACATGAACTATGACGCTGTTGACGCTGCTGTAAAAAATATTGTCAAAGTAAAACTGAGCAAGAGCATAAACGGCCACGAGATGCCTCCCACCGTTCCTGAGTCCGCTCCTGACTTTGTTAAAAATGTCACTGCTAAAATGATTGAAGGCAAAGGTGACCAGGTGAAGGTTTCCGAAATGCCTAATGATGGAACCTGGCCAACTGCCACCACCCAGTACGAGAAGCGTAACATAGGTGTCCATGTACCTGAGTGGCTTGAAGAAAACTGCATCCAGTGTGGTCAGTGTTCTCTGGTTTGTCCCCATGCCGCAATTCGTATGAAAGTTGGCAAAATGCTAAAGGCTCCCAAAAGCTTTAAATCCATCCCTGCCGTTGGCAAAGCGTTCAAGGGTTCGGATTTTGCCATCCAGGTATTCACCGAAGATTGCTGTTCATGTACCCAGTGTATGGACGTGTGTCCCGGCAAGAAAGGCAACAAAGCTCTGCAGATGGTCGCCAACAGTGAAAAAATTCGTACCACTCAGGCCAGGAACGTGGAATACTTTCTCGGTCTTCCTGAGGCCTCATCAGCCGATGTCAACCCTGCCACCATCAAGGGGAGCCAGTTGCTCCGCCCCTTGTTTGAGTTCTCTGGTGCCTGCGCAGGCTGCGGTGAGACCCCGTACATCAAACTTGTAACCCAGATGTTTGGCGACAGAATGCTGATTGCCAACGCGACAGGATGCTCATCCATTTATGGTGGCAACCTGCCGACAACTCCATACTGTCAACGTGAAGACGGACGTGGACCTGCATGGGCCAACTCTCTGTTTGAGGATAATGCAGAGTTTGGACTTGGTATGCGTGCCTCTGTTTCCAAGCTCGGTTCCCAGGCTCTAGAACTCTTGGACAAAGCAGTTGCCGAGAAACTGATTACCAAGAAAATGGCCGGTGATATCGCAAAGGCAACCCAGAAAAGTCAGACTGACATCGAGGCTCAGCGTGGTCGTGTTGCCAAACTGAAAGCCAAACTGGAAGGAAGCAGCAATGTCATAGCCAAGCGTCTTCTTGCCTGTGCCGACTACCTTGTGAAAAAATCAGTCTGGATCTTCGGTGGTGACGGCTGGGCATATGATATCGGATATGGTGGACTTGATCATGTCCTTGCTTCAGGTGAAAACGTTAATGTTATGATCCTTGACACCGAGGTGTATTCCAACACCGGCGGCCAGATGTCTAAATCCACTCCACGTGCAGCTACCGCACAATTTGCAGCAGGTGGGAAGAAAATGCCAAAGAAAGATATCGGCATGATCTTCTCCACATACGGTAATGTTTATGTTGCCAAGATCGCCATGGGCGCCAACCCCACTCAGGTGGCAAAGGCTATTGCAGAAGCAGAAGCCTATGATGGACCATCACTCATCATAGCTTACTCACACTGCATCAACCATGGTATCAATATGACCAAAGGCCTGCATCAGCAGAAAAAAGCAGTTGCTTGTGGTCACTGGCCTCTGTACCGCTACAATCCGGAGCTGGAAGAAGCCGGTAAGAATCCTCTCTCCATCGACTCTAAAGAGCCCACAATGAGCTTTGAAGAGTATGCAATGGGCGAGAATCGCTACCGTATGCTGAAAATGATGAATCCAGAGCACGCTGATGAGCTTATGGAACAGTCTCAAAAAGATGTTACCAAGGGCTGGAAGTTCCTTAAGGCACGTGCTGCATCACTCGATCCTGAGAAATAAAAACCTCACTCTTGAGTTGACCTGCTTTACAGGTCAACTCAAGAGCCGAGTTATTTTCCAGAAACTCCTGGGAGGATAACAGACAAAAAAAGGGTATTGGAAGAATTCTTCCAATACCCTTTTGTGTATTCCTCCACAATAGCTATTCAGCTATCAACCCATTCTCTATTACAGATCAGGATCGACCTCTTCACCTCTGGCCTTTTTAATCTCTTTGTAATCACTGATGGATTGTGTGACTGAGTCATCCTGACGCTGCTTGATCTCAGCTACTTTTGCCTCAATCTTATCCTGACGGATAGAAAGCCCCTCCGCACCAAACAGGGCGTTGGCAAGATACTTAAAAGAGAAAAGCATCAACTCCACGTCATCGGTCTTGAGTGTTTCAAGGGTTTCATCGTCAATGATATAGGTGTCCAGAAATGAACTCTCCAGGACGAACCGGCGAAAGTGATCCAAGTCCGTTGAGGCCATAAAGAACATACGCTTAGCCTGCTCAGAAAGAGCTGCCTGGTGACCATATGATTTACGCCGCATAACCAGTCGTAACCAGTCTTTGTTCATCTCGTCACGAACATCAACTCCCTGATCAGCACGCCATTCGGCAACAGTCCATTCCTTATCTTCAAGGAAGCCCTTACAATGATCCTCCTTCACAATAAAAAAGAACTTCTCTTCATCCTTGTGATCAGCACCTTCCCCCATAGTCCCCTGTCCCTCATGGAAATCAGCCATACCAACAGGGTAGTATCGACACGCAGAGGGACGATCAGTATAAACTGTACAACCCTCGGGTGTCACAAATGGGCATTTATTATCATCTTCACGGAGCTTCAGCGCAACACCCGGCATATCTGTCTGCTCAAGGTAAACGGGAGTTGTGTATTGCTCCAGAAATTCATGGGCTGGTATTTCAAGGCGTTTTTTGAGCATTAAAATATCATAGGGAGTCAGAATAATTTTAATTCCTCCGCAACAGGCGGTAAAACATTCCACCACGGGGTGACAACGAAATTTGATCTTTGACTCCAAGGTCAACTTCTGGGGAAGAATATTGGAAGGATTCAAACCCTTGCCAAATAATGTTTTCTCCTTTCCTGACATATCCTGCTCACTCATTGACACACCTTTTTTTGCTATAGTTATATCGTTCTATCTCATTATAGAGAAAAATTTCACATTCGATGAATCGTATATAATAAACACATACTAGGTCAGTGTCAAACCTATTTCCCATTAGGATTCCCGCATTTCAGTTTCCACTTAATTTTTAATCAATTTTGTTGCGGTTTAGAGAGAATATACGTATAGTCCGGTTTCGTAATTTAGCTATTTTCTTTTTTACCCCGGATATAATGTATGAAACTTTTCGTTCGACCTGTTGATTTTTCCAGGGTTCATACCCTGGTATACCATCTCCCTGAAGGCCCGACTCTTTCTCTGCCACCTGATGGCATAGAGGAATTCCTTGAACTTGAGCTGAACATTGGCCATGTCTGTGACACATCAGATATTGATGGAGTGGTTCACTTCTTCCCCAAGGGCAATGCCTGAGCAACCATTCCTGGTACTGCTTCCATGAAAGATCTGTCGTTAAAATCCGACGGCCACATCCACACCAGCTACTGTCATCATGCCACTGGTGAAATGGAGGAGTATGTTCTTGCCGCCATTGCATCTGGACTTCAGGAGATTGTATTTCTCGAACATATGGAAGCGGGAGTCCACTACTTTGAAAGTACCTGGCTCACAGAGGATGATTTTGATATCTATTTCGCGGAAGGAAAACATCTACAGGATAAATATGGTGACACCATAAAGGTATCCCTCGGCGTTGAAGTCGGATACAGTCCAACACACAAAGAAGAGTTACGTGAACGACTGGCCCGACGCTCCTGGGACAGGATTGGGATATCCTACCACTTCATGCCTCACCCCGACAGTAGTCAATACCACCTCAACCTGGTGAGCAGAAAAGAGAGGAACATACTCGCAATAAAAAAACTCGGATGTGACTTTGTTCTGGAAAACTACTTCAAGACTCTCACCGAAGCCGTGGAATTTCTTCCAGGTACTGTGCTCTGTCACCTCGATGCTGCCCTGCGCTTCCAGCCCGGATTCTCCATAACCCCCAGCCATCGTGAACAGATCAGACCACTTCTGAAAGCTCTGCAATCAAAAGACATGGGGCTTGAGGTGAATACCTCAGGTTTCAGTATCAGAAAAACCCCCTTTCCCGCCCCGTTCATTATTCACGAGGCTATGGCGTTGGATATCCCGCTGATACCAGGTTCTGACGCCCACAGGCCGGAACATGTCGGCAAAGACTTCGACCGGCTGCCTGCCTACCTGGATTTCCCGTAAGCTTTTACCTGAATCCATGACGGCGTCACAACTTTTTTGGTAACATATCGATACGGCTTACCAGAAGCAGCGGTTAAAAAACAAGCAGTATCATCATCAAACGCATACGGGTTCTGCACTTACCCAATCCCTGCAATATCACCCAATATACTCACCCATGGCTTCCTTCAACAGGGCTGCATTAAAAGGCTTTTGAATAACCTTATTTACCCCTGCGGCATAGGCAGCATCATTATCATTCACCTCGTTCTGAGTAGTTACCATAATAATGGGTAACTCTTTGGGACCATATTTTTTTCTTATTTCACCGGCAAGCATCACTCCGGTAATTTCCGGCATATTCAGATCAGTGAGAACCATAGCCGGTTTTTCAGTCTGCAACCACTCAATGGCGGTGGCTGGAAACTCAAAGAGAACAGGTTCATAGCCCAACTCATGGAGGGTTGCCTTGTAAATACTGAGAATCATCCGCGAATCGTCGACTGCAACCACCTTGACCTTATCCTCAACCTCATCATCCCCTTTAAGTTTTTTGGCAAAATCCTTAAACCCATTTTCCTCAAGGAGTTTGACATAATGCTCCTTTGTATCTTTATGGACATGGGGAAGATAGATCAGAGACAACTCCTGAAAAAAATCCTCGCCAACAAGACTCATAAATACTTTATCAACCTGGGCATTTACGATGATTTTGGTGATATGCCTAGCCTCATCATCCTTATTACGCAGGAGATTTTTAATACCGGCTGTGAGAATTTCGGAGTAGTTCTGATCAATGGCCCTGGCTGCTGCGACACAGACATGATCTTCAGGATCCGTCAGCCCTGCAGTCAGTGTGTAAGCACCTTTGCGCAGTGGGAGAAGAGCCAGGGCTTCGTAAGCCGCAAAACGAACGTTGGCACTCTTGGGCTCCTTTCCGAGTAGTTTTCTGATGGGCATAATAGCCGAGTCATCACCAATATCTCCAAGCACATTCAAGGTATGGATAATAAAGTCAGGATCGTCCTGAAGCAGGTTACCTATGAGGGCAGGAACAGCCTTGGCACCAATACGTACCAACTCCTGTTTTGCATAGATACGCATATGCGCATAATGCGACGCCAGGGTGTCGTTCAATTTTTCAAGGGAAACAGGGTCCTGAACATCGGCAAAAATAGAGAGGATCATATAATCCATCTCGTTGTCGGTTCCCATCCGTTCGGCAAGGCGATGCATGGCAGACTGCGTTCCCACCTGACCAAGGGCCTGAATAGCAGTAATAATGAGATCTCTATTTGCAGCATAAAGGTAATCAGTGAGCGTGTTAATTGCCTGAGGATCACCTATCATTCCAAGGGTTTCAATGATCAACTTAATTTCAGATTCATCCTGCGAATTGGCTACCAGATACAAAAGAGCAGGAACAGCCTCTTCAAAACGCAGCTCTCCGGCAACATTGATCAGGTGTGTTTTATCCTTAATGGAGGAATCTGAAAGAAACTCTATGAGCAGCTCCGGATACGCAAGCAGATTAGACAGCAACGTCTCTTTGATAATCGGTAAATTATCTACTATATCCACATGCTCCGTCATCAGGTGCAGCAAAATCGGTACTGTAAATTTGACATCACCACGTGACAGTTCGTAGATCAACCTGTTCTGGGTCTTCATATCTACATCTGGAAGGTGGGCCAGAACAAGCTTTGTCTTCAGAGTATCCCCGGTCTGAATATTATCCCGAACCTCATCTATCATATGTTGAGTATTTAATTCTGCCATTGTCATTCCTCATCCGATTCCAGCCAATACGAGGCAAGTTTACTCTCACCACTGGAATAAAGTAATATTGTATCTCCCTGTGAACATGCTGATTACCTGATACAAATTCAGGATATCATAAAAACAAGAATTATGTCTAGGAGCTTGTGCAGAATAGATAGATTTTTAGAAAAGGAAATGGAGACAGGTGCAGGAGAGAGAAAATTCCTCTCCTGCAGAAAGCTACTACCGGTACAAACAGTATATTCCTACATCCCATCCGCTGACCTGTGACGCATCCAGGTACTATTTGGATGGGTACCAGTCCACACCAATGTGCCGCAACATATTAAAGCCACCGCCAAGAACCAGACTGTCAGCACGCCCCTCACTATCAAGAAAACTCTGAATCTCAAACGACCGTGTCCCGGAATCACAGAGAATAATCAGAGTTTTTTCCTCGGGAAGCTCTGTAAAACGTTCTCGAATTTCATTGTAGGGAACGGCAATCCACTTATCTGTTCCAAATTTTTCCACAAAGGGGGCAGCTTCCTGGGGGTGCCTGATATCAAGGGCAACCCACTCTTCTTCCATTGAAAAATCATCCATCCAGTCAAGGAAGGATTCAATACTCACTTTTCTCAGACGACCATCACAAAGATTGTCTGCGACATAGGCCAAGGCGTTGATGGTATCAATAGCCGCAGAGAATGGCGGAGCGTAGGCCATTTCAAGGGTTCCGAAATCATCCAGGGTGGCGCCATTTGTTATGTAGGCCGCCGCAGCATTAATTCTTGCGGAGATTCCATCACCCATAGGTCCGAAACCCTGAACACCAAGAACCCTTCTGGTACGACGATCAAAAACCATCTGAAAACAGACAATAGCCTCCGTAGGAAAAAAATGAGCCCGATCCGCAGGAGCAGTAAGCGCCACATCTGCATCAAATCCTTCTGCAAGTGCCACTTCAAGACTGAGCCCTGTGGCACCGATACACACATCAAATGCCTTCATGATAAAACTCCCCACAGCCCCTTTGAAGGTGGAAGGAATGCCGGCCATGTTATCACCGGCAATACGGCCCTCCTTATTGGCCAGGGAACCCAGCGGTGCATAAAATTTCTTCCCGGACACCAGATGCATGACCTCAATACAATCACCTGCCGCATAAATAAAGGGATCAGATGTCTGCATTCGCTCATTCACTACAATAGCACCCATTGGTGAGGTTACAAGTCCCGCATCCACGGCAATCTCAGAGCGGGGCCTGACGCCAGCAGCCATGATGACAATATCAGCCTCGATGGTTCGATTGGCTGTCCTCAGGCCTGTCACCTTGCCATCTTTTCCGGTAATCTCAGTCGCTCCTTCTCCAAGAAAGACGTCAACATCATTATCCCGTAGATGTTTGGTAAGCATGGAGGCCAGTGGAAAATCTACAATGCGCGGTAGGACCTGAGGCATAAACTCAACAACTGCAGTTTCAACTCCCCAGAGGTCTTTAAATGCCTCTGCCATCTCAAGGCCAATGGCACCACCGCCAATCACAACCGCCTTGCTAACTTTCCCCTTGGCAATTCTATCTTTGATTTCAATAGCCTTATGGAGATCTGAAATGGTGAAGACACCATCAAAATCGGCACCAGGTATGGGAAGAACAAACGGTTTGGAGCCGGTGGCAATCATCAGGACATCATAGGCAACATCCTCTTTGTCACCGCTTGCCACATCCTGGGTCTGAACCGTTTTATTTTTACGGTCAATTCCAAGTGCCCGGGTTCCGCTTTTAACAATAACTCCTTTCGCATCCCTGAAAAATGTTTCATCTCGAACCATATGGAAACTGGTGGAACGTAACTCGGTTTCATCGGAGACATCACCTGAAACATAGTAAGGAATTCCACAGCCGCCGTAGGAAAACAGAGTATCCTGTTCAATAATGGTCACCTCTGCATCCTGAATCAGCCGTTTCACACGGCACGCTGCCTTCGGACCTGCAGCAACACCACCAATAATTACTATTTTTTTTGTCATCCCAAACCTCCGAATCTGAACATGAGAATGCTCCAACATAATGGAGCTATTTAATTTTTCAATGATACTGACAGAACAATAAAAACAGGGAAATTACAAGCAGAAAAGGATGGTTCAAGGCTGTTTAGCACTGCTGAGGCAATCTAATACCAGCCGTTGCCTGTCATCAAAAAGACGCCTGCTGATCAGCCAAATAGCGCTGAGTACACCAAAGCCGGTTCCTGCAGCAATAAGAAACATGATCAGGATTTGATATTTTACGGCATCAAGGGGTGACGATCCTCCCAGAATCTGTCCTGTCATCATACCGGGCAGGCTGACCACACCAGCCGCTGCCATGGAATTTATGATTGGAATCATCCCGGTGCGCATGCAGTCACGCCTGATCTCACCACTCGCCTCCTGCCAGGTATGCCCCAGGAGCAACCGCTGTTCGACCATTCCCTGCTGATTATATATTTCGGTGGTCAATCTATCAGAAGCCAAAGCCACTCCATTCATAGTATTACCAAGCAGCATCCCAAGTAGAGGAATCGCGTACTGCGGCAGATACCAGGGATCAGCCCCCACCATGACAGTAAGTGCCAGAATAGTCACTGTGAATGAAGAAATCAGCATGGAGCCGGTACTAATCAGATAACCGGCTGCCCCACGCAATTTGCGCTTCTGCCTGGCCCACACCTCATATCCTGCAACAAGCAGCATACAAAGGGACATCAACCCCACAAAAGGAAAGCTGACACTGGCAAAAAGTGCCTTTAATACCATACCGATAAGCAGTAACTGCACTGTCATGCGAACACCGGATATCACAATCCGTTTTTCAAGGCCCAGCCCAATACGCAGACTGGTTGCTGCAAGAAGGAGTAGAAGACAGGCGGCCAGAGAGAGATCAAAACTACTCAGAGATATCACATGCATCGTTGTTTCTCCTCTGATAAACCATTCCCCTCAACACGATAAACCCTGGTTGCCACCCGGAAGAGCTGCTCGAGATCATGACTTACCCAGAGACAAATACACTGATTGCTGGCACAGATATCAACAACTATGGCCTCAACCGCCGCAGCCATTTCCCTGTCCAGTGCCGATGTGGGTTCATCAAGAAGAAGCACCTGGGGCTCATTCATGAGGGAACGAACTAAAGCCAGGCGCTGCCGTTCACCCGTGGAGAGCCTGCTAATCTGCCACCTCATAACATCCGCACTAAAACCCAGTTTCTTAAAGAGAACCTGCAATGCCGTTGCCGGACTCTTATTATCAAAATGGGCTCCGACAGTATCATACCACCAAAATGATTCTGCAGGCACCATGGCCACCCTTTTTCTCCACTCGGGAGCTGCAACCGATGAGCAGGCGTCATCGCCCAGAAAGCAGTCCCCTTCGTGAGCGATTACGTCAGCAATTGCTCTTAACAGTTGCGTTTTTCCGACTCCTGAACGCCCTGTCAGGCCGACACATTCCCCTGGCCCAATATCCATACTATAGGGACCATTGCCGAGAAAAGTGAGCCGAGATAGATGTAATCCTATCGCTGCTCGGTTCTCAGGGCAGATTGATGGTAAAGGTGCTTCCTTCATTTTCCTTTGAACTCACTGAGATAGTACCATGGTGCTGATCGATGATATTTTTAGTGATGGCAAGACCAAGTCCTGTCCCCCGGTTTCTATCAGTATAAAAAGGTTTAAAAATTTCTGTTTTCTTCTCTTCACTCATCCCAACGCCACTATCTTGAATGGCGATAAATACAGAACCATCTGACCTGACCACTCCCGTTGTAACCTTGAGCTGCCCACCAGTGGGCATAGCCTGTATTCCATTCACCAGAATATTCAACAGGGCACGATAAAAAAGATCAGGATCAATAGTAATTTTACCCACATTTTCTGAGAGTTCAACCTGTAGCTCTATATCTTTCCCCTTGAGTTCTGGTTCGATGAACTGAAGTGCCTGGGTAATGGAATTATTAATGGCAACAGGATGCAGCTTAGCTTTTTTGGGACGGGCAAAATCGAGAAATTCGAGGACTATATCATTGAGTCTGGTGGTCTCTGCGACAATAATCTCCGCCAGGTTCTCATTACCTGGAGCCACTTTTTTGATCCTCTTCACTAGAATTTCAGCCGTCGAACGAACAATCCCTAGGGGGCTTTTAATCTCATGCGAAACAGTGGCCACCATAGTGCCCAGATGTGCCAGGCGCTGGGCATGGCTGAGTTTTTTCTCAAGACTCAAACGTTCACGAACCCTTTTTTCCATAATCCTGTCAGCTCTGGTAACAATGACCAGAAGGACAAGGAAGAGAATGGTCATCACCAGGGAGGAAACAAGAATAACCCGCCACTGCAGCTCAACGATTGCCTCGTATTCCCTGGACAAATCCTGGGTGATTTCGATTACCCCCATAATAGGCCCATCCCCACTGGCATCTTCACGCACCTGGCGAAAGGGAATAAAAGTTTTCAGCTGACAGTGTACAGCCTGAGTTCCCGGAAAAAGATTAAAGATATTGCCACTGGATAAAATCTGAGAATTCGGAGCTCCGGAAAGAGCCTTTTCATACTCGATGCCCCCCATATTTTTTTTTCCAACAAGCTCTCTGTTGGTCGAGTATGAAATGATGTTGACGCTGGAGTCATAGATGGTAACTGCCTCCATCTTCATACTGTCAGTTGCATTGCGGACAATCCTGTCCAAGAGCTGGAACTGTTCTGGATTGGAAAGGGCAATTTTCCCATAACTGATAACAGTAGGAAGCACAAAGCCCCTGAATACCTGCTGATTGAGGTTTTCAGCAAGAAGCAGAGAATAGGCCTCACTCTGGTCAAGCATTACATCGCGGGCATGTCTGGAAATAACCCAGGAGAGGATAAAGGTAAAGATGAGAATTACTCCAAGACTTGTAAATGAAAAATATTTTACAAGCTGAAATGGCATAAGACCGGCTCGAAGCCGCTCGAGATGCTCCGGGTCATCCACTGCAACAGATTTAGAATGGAGTCCCTCTGATCTCTTTTCAGTCACCGCAGACTCCGCAGCGTCTGCAGACAGATGTATCGCAGGGAACAGTGGTCTCTGCCTGAAAGCTTTTCTGATATTCGGTCCATAGGTAGCTCTGTTTGATGGAATGATCTATAATATTCCAGGGGAGATAATCGTTAACGCCATACTGATGAACAGCGTAAAATTCAGAGGTTAACCCTTCGTGACGCATTGCCTGTTTCCAGGGTAACCCTTTTGCTGCCATCAAGGCAAGAACATTGGCCAGTCTGCGATCACCCCTAGCCAGAACTGCCTGAAAAAGAACATTATCAGGCTTATCGTGATTCATCCGCACATTGGCCTCATGCCGCAGTGACTTTTTCAGAAAATCGATTTTTTTATTCAATGACTTCACTGCACCAGCAGCTGAGTTATCATCTTCTGAAACTGCACCTCCGCCACCAAAAGGGTGAAACTGAAAAGGAGTCCAGGGTTTCGGTGCAAAACAGTTCACCGACAGGCTGATCTCGCAGAGCCGCCCCCTTGCCCTTCCAAGAGGAAGCATAACAGCTTTGACCCTCCTGATCAACGTAAGCATTTCTTCCAGATCTTGGTAAGTTTCTGTGGGAAGGCCTATCATGAGGTAGAGTTTTAACTTATAGAGGCCCACTCCAGCCAAACGTTCTGCCGCGAGAAGTATATCGCTTTCCGTGAGATTTTTGTTAATGACGCGACGAAGTCTTTCTGATGCCCCATCAGGTGCAATGGCCACACTTTTCAATCCACTGTTTGCCAGAAGTTTCAGTAGCGGACCTGATATACGATCTGCCCGAAGTGATGAAAAGGAGAGTGAACAGCCACTGTCAAGAAGGTATGATGAGAGGTTTTCAAGTTCATCCTGATCCGCCATTTCCATACCAAGCAGACCAATTCGACGAACAGCAGCATTTCGTTCTTCAACCCCCTTAACCACAGCATCTGCATCCCATAGTCGTGGGGGCCTATAGATAAAACCTGCTGCACAGAACCTGCATCCACGCGAACATCCACGTCCGAGTTCAGTCACATAAAGATTTGAGAACTCAGCTGCCGGGCTGAGGATCTGGGAATGGGCTGCTTTCTTTACTGTTGGAACAATGACCTTGGTAACTCTGGCGGATATACCACTCACAGCAGTACTGGTAAGAAGTCTGCCGCTGCTCTCATCATACCGGGGTGTATACAAAGCTGGCACATACGCCCCCTTAACCTTTTTCTGGATAGTAAGAAGCAGCTCGGCCCTGGTCATATGGGGCAGATTTTTCAAGAGAATTGAAAGCAGGGATGGAAGTATCCCTTCAGCCTCACCAAGCAGGAAAAGGTCGGTAAATGGAGCTAAGGGTTCGGGGTTCATAAATGTTGCAACCCCGCCTCCAATGACGAGCGGACTGGCTGAAGAGACAGGCCCGTTCTCACGACTCTCTGCAAAAAGCCTGATACCCGCGGAGAGCAGTAAACGTGCAATATTTACATAATCATGCTCAAAACTTATTGAATAGAAAAGGAGGGGGAATTCATCGAGTCCTCTGCCGGATTCAAAGGAACGCAGAGGGGAGTGAACATCTTCCGGAAGAAAAAAGCGTTCACAAACCAAGTCATCAGGGTCGTTCAACAGAGAATAAACCAGTTGAAACCCAAGACTTGAAACACCAACACTATATTTATTTGGATAAAGTAAAGCTACTGGAAGTTTTCCTGTCCATTTTTTCAGATAGGTACCACTTTCCTGGTCGAGAAGGCTTACTTCCCGGACTGCTGCTCGTTTTTTTCTCTGCTTTCCTCTACCCAAATGTATCACACCGACAAACAGCAGGAAAACCGGGAAAAGTGCCCTTTGCTGATCATCCTAGCTTGACCTGCCAGGAGATAATCAGCAACACACTAATTAGCCTTTTTCCTGAGATATGTAGGTGTCTCCATATATTCCTCATTCCATGGCTTGCGCTCCTTACCAGACGGTCGAGGCTCACTGGTGGTAATACCATGATTTTCAAATCCCTTGAAGTTGGATGAGGAAAAAATGGAGCTTCCAGATGGCTGGTTAGGTGGTGCCTGAGTTGGATTTCCGGGTCTGACGTCATCTTCATGGGTCTCCCGGGCAGCAACGGTCTTGGCAGGAATATTCACCTGCACCATATCCTTCTTCTTTGGGGCTGATTCGCCAACGCCTGTAGCGATAACTGTCACATGCAGCTCATCACCAAGGGCTTCGTCATAAAGTGCACCAATAACCACCTTGGCCTCATCATCGACCTTATCCTGGATAAGGGCAGATGCTTCCATGAACTCCGCCATGGTGAATGACTCTTCAGAGGCGGAAATATTTATGAGAAGGCCACGGGCACCATCGATTCCCACATCTTCAAGTAACTGGTTATCAATTGCACGGTTAGCAGCCTCCGTGGCACGATTTTCCCCAACAGCAAAACCAGTTCCCATGATGGCAGGTCCAACCTCACGCATCACAGTACGCAGATCAGCAAAGTCAGCATTCATAAGTCCTGCAACATTTATAAGATCTGTGATACCTTTCACGGCCTGCAGCAGAACCTTATCAGCCATACTGAGCATATCAGACAGCTTGGAGTTTTTCTGCATCAGAGAAAGTAGTCTATCATTGGGAACAGTGATAATTGTATCGGCATACTTGCGCAGCTCTTCCCAGCCCTGCTCAGCATTACGCATGCGGAACTTCCCCTCAAAATGAAAGGGTTTGGTAACCACCGCTACGGTTAAGGCGCCCATTTCCCGAGCTGCTTTGGCAACGATAGGTGCTGCACCGGTACCCGTTCCACCACCCAATCCGGCAGCGACGAAAACCATATCAGCCCCTTTAAGGCTGTCTGTGATCTCATCAATTGATTCAAGGCCTGCCTGTTCACCTGTTTCCGGATCGGCACCCGCCCCAAGTCCCTTGGTAATTCCAGGGCCAATCTGAAGACACACATCAGCGCGCGACTGATCCAGCGCCTGTTTGTCTGTATTTGCTGTGATGAACTCAACACCCTGCAGGCGGTTTTCCACCATTGTGTTAATGGCATTACCACCTCCGCCACCGACACCAATGACTTTAACAACCGCAACCCCTTCTGTTTCCGCCATTCTAAACGGCATATCCTCTCCCATGTTCACGAAATCTGCAGACACATACGCAACATTTCCATAAAATTTAAACAGATAAATTATACCATTTACCGTCTCTCACTGAAACATTTTTCTGCGAATATCTAAAAATATCACATTATCTTACGTAACCAGTCTTTCATCCGGCCGACCATCGAACTTTCGCTGTAGCGATTGTCCAGCTGATGCTGACGCCCATACATCACGAGCCCGACGCCGGTAGTACACCTTGGGGTATTCACCTCAGCCACTTTTCCACCGATCTGGGCTGGATATCCAATACGAACAGGCAGGTCAAATATCTGTTCCGCAAGATCAGCAAGGTTGGCAAGTAATGAAGTTCCGCCAGTTATCACCACGCCGCCGTTTATTTTATTTTTGAGGCCGCAGTTTATCAGATCCTGGTTGACCATCTCAAGGATCTCAACCATTCTTGCCTGAAGAATATCAACCAGTACCTTCTGGGTTACCTTACGCGGTTCACGATCACCAACCGTCGGTACATCAACTACATGATTCGGTTTAACCACAGACGAGAGGGCACAGCCAAAATCCTCTTTCAACCGTTCAGCATCCTGAAGCGGTGTGCGCAATCCCACAGAAAGATCATTAGTGAGGTTATGACCTCCAAGACCAATCTCACAGGTATGGCGGATGGTTCCATCACAAAATACAGCCAGGTCTGTGGTACCACCACCTATATCGAGCAATGCCACCCCGAGCTCCATTTCATCAGTACCCAGCGTTGCATGAGCCGAGGCAATTGACTCAAGCACCATATCAGCAACTTCAAGCCCCGCTTTGTCACAGCAGGTGTACAAATTATGCACAGCACCCATGTCAGCTGTTACGATATGAACATTGGTAACCAACCTCACCCCTGTCATACCTAGCGGGTTCTGTATACCGGTATGATCATCGACCATATACTCCTGAGGGAGGACATGGATAATCTGTTGGTTTTCTGATATTTTCACAGTCCGGGCAGCGACAATAACATCTTCCACGTCACCTTCTTTAATTTCCCGACCATTTATAGCCACAATACCTGGGCTGTTAAACCCCTTAATATGATTCCCGGCAATTCCAACATACACGGTATGCAAATCACACTGTGCAGATTTTTCAGCATCAGTCACGGCTTTACGAATTGATTTCACGGTAGATTCAATGTTCACGACCACCCCTTTTTTCAAGCCAACTGAAGGGGCTGTACCAATACCGATTATATCAATCCCATCTTCAAAAACTTCACCAACCACACAACATATCTTAGTAGTTCCAATATCCAGACCGACTACTAACTCACCTGGTTCTCTGGCCTCTTTGACCTGCTCCAGTTCAACATCTCCAATCACCTCTTTTTTCTCTATCTCATCCATCCACTCACCCTGCCAGGCTTTTAGCCACTAAAACTTTATTTTCCTGATAATCCATTCGAATATACGCAACACTCTCAATAAGAACTTTCCCTTTTTTCTTACGGTACAAGACTCCGAGCACGTCTCTCAACTGATAATACTTTCTTTTTATGTTCCCCTTGCCAAAATAAATGGGAAAAGGATGCTTCACCAGAAATATAACCAATTCTCCTTCTGGGGTGCAATGTATCTCTGACACATTCTGTGCCGGGAGATTAGGGTTATTCATCCTGGCAAGCTTTAAAAAAGATAGTATTTCAGATATCATTTTTTCTCTTTCCAACTCTGATGTGATACTATCAAGCCCTGTGATAACGGGAAAGTCTATATCCTGGCCTGGCGCTACCGCCGCAAAAATCTCGCCCTTTCGGTTGAGATAACGAAAACCCTTTTCCCCGTCTATTGCCACCAACGCCTGAGGCCGATGCTCCCGAATTGAAATCTCCAGCCTGTCCGGCCATATTCTTCTGATATTTGCATACTCCACCCAGGGATGCTGTTGAAGGCGAGACTTCACAGCAGCTGCATCAATGGTGAGCATATTCATCTCATAGGACATATTGGAGAATTTCCTCAACCCCCTGTCATTTGTTACTACGCAACCACTAAACTCGATATCATGGATGCGGAAATACTGAAGATCACCAAGCAGGAACTGTACCGCCCCAGGAAGCAGCAAACCGCACCCAAGCAGCAACAGACCTGCCAGCAGCAGAACTCTGAAAGGTTTCCCCTGGTTATTCACTTCCCTGTGCAAAACACCGAGGTTCTGTTTATGTTTTGTTTCTCCCTTTCTTCCCTGCCACTTTTCCCGCAGGCTTTTTTTTCTGCTACCTGTACTGGAATGATCTGTACCGGAATATCTTGGTGTTAATCTCGGTCCACGCCTTTGATCTTTTGCATTTTTCCGAACCATCCTTCCCAGAAGGGATTTAATCTTTTCAGATAATGTCTGCCCAGCCATATCTTTATACCTGATTACAAAAAGTGTACTTCAGGGAACAGTCGAATTCCACTATCTTTTTCAACTTTTTTGGTTACCATTTTCATCAGCCGACAAACATCTTTCGCAGTTGCTGTACCTGTATTTACAATAAAATTTGCATGAATCAGGGAGACCATTGCCCCACCACATCGCATGCCTTTCAGACCAGAAGCCTCAATCAGCCTCCCAGCTGAATCATCTGGCGGGTTTTTGAAAAATGAACCCGCATTCTTTTCTATTTTCGGCTGATTTTTTTTTCTCTTAGCAGTATTATCACTGCAACGTTTGCGAATAACAGTTTTTTCACCGCGTCGTAAAATCAGATCCACTGACGTTACAATTCGTTTCGCCTTTCCAAGGCCCTGGTTACTCCAGCACCGATAGTCAAAATCCAGTTGTTGTCGCGGCAATTCCTCAACACCATTTGCAAAAGACACCACCTCCATTGCCTCAATAATACCAGACATGTCCTCTCCGAAGGCACCTGCATTCATCAGAGCTGCTCCTCCAACGGACCCTGGTATACCTGCCGCAAATTCAAGGCCTTCGCAATCATGTTCCACACACCAGTTGAGCAACCTGGCAAGACTGCAACCAGCGGATACCCGTACCCTGATTCCACCGGTCATAGATCTCTCAAGAAGCTTCACGCCTGACATATTCTTACCAAAAAGAAAAACCACGCCTCCAAAACCATCGTCTCCAACGAGAAGATTACTCCCCCGGCCGATAAAACGCCACGGGAGGTCATGTTCAGAAACGAAACAGATCAAACGCTGCAGTTCTGCTATACTCTCTACCTCAATCAATGCCTCTGCCGGCCCACCAATACCAAAAGATGTGTATGGTGCAAGGGAGCAATTCCAAAGAACCTCTCTCTCTGTTATATGCCTCAGCCCTTCTCTCAATTTCTGAGAAATGATCATATCTGCTGTTTTTCCAGAAGAAGTTCAACCAATACCTCTCCAGCGCGTACAATATTTCCAGCACCAAGAGTCAAAACCAGATCACCTTCTCTCAACTCGGGTAAAAGTGCTTCAGCAAGACCTTCGACCCGTGAAGCAAATTTGGTTTTTCGCTGACCATGCTTCTTTACTTCATCAAGCAGGATTTCACCTGAAATATTTGGATCAAGAGGTTCACTTGCCGCATAAATTTCTGTCATCACCAGGTAATCAGCCTGATGAAAACAGGTCCTGAACTCTTCAAGCAGAGCCAGAGTTCTGCTGTAGCGATGGGGCTGAAAAAGCACCACCAATCGTTTTTCAGGCCAGCCTTCTTTAATGGCTGCCAGTGTTGCCCGGATCTCTGTGGGATGATGACCGTAGTCATCGATAACAGTAACACCCTGTCCCTCGCCCTTGAGCTGCATCCTGCGCTGCACCCCCTGGAAACCTGCCAGCGCAGTACTTATGGTTTCAAAGGGTATCTCCAACTCCAACCCCACGGATATTGCTGCCAATGCATTATAAACATTATGTTTTCCTGCAAGGGCCAGGTCAATGCGCCCCAATTTTCTACCGCGGTTAACGACATCAAACTTCACCCGCCCACTCACCGCCTCGATCTGTTCTGCTGCGAGATCGGCCTGTGCTGTAAAACCATAGGTCAGTTTACGTTTCTTTATTCGTGGCAAAATGTCTGCCACATTAGGATCATCAAGACAGATGATAACCGCACCGTAAAATGGAATTTTATCAATAAATTCTAAAAATGTATTTTTGATATGTTCTATATCATCATAATGATCCATATGTTCCAGATCAATATTTGTAACCACCTCAAGCACAGGAGCAAGCTTCAGAAAGGACCCATCACTCTCATCAGCTTCTGCAACAAGAAACTCACCTTCTCCAAGCTTTGCATTTCCACCAAGACTATCTACCTTCCCACCGACCACAATGGTGGGATCGAGCCCAGCTACATGCATCATCCAGCTGACCATGGATGTTGTGGATGTTTTGCCATGGCTGCCAGCGATTGCAATACCAAATTTCTTCAACCGCATAAGTTCAGCCAACATCTCCGCCCGCTGAATCACCGGAATTTCTGCAGCAAGAGCTGTAACTACTTCTGGGTTATCGTCACGTATAGCAGATGACGTGACCACAACATCCGCTCCTTTCACCCAGCGCCCGTCATGCCCTTTGTGAATAAGACCACCGAGAGCCTGCAGGTTTCTTGTTATGGCTGAATCACCAAGATCCGAACCGGACACTTCATAGCCAAGGTTGAGAAGAAGCTCAGCAATGCCACTCATTCCAATGCCGCCTATTCCAACAAAATGTATTTTCTTTGTTTTATTATACATTGTTTCCCCGGCCCCTATTTCCATTTTCAAATGGGTAATTCATTAGACGAAGACACTCATCAACAATTCGTTCAGCAGCCTGTGGAAATGCTCTCTTTCGCATGGACTCAGCCATTTCCTCAAGCTGAGATGTGTTGGATAGCAGTTCTGTGATCTGTTCCGCAAGAATCTCAACGGTGAGATCCTTTTCCACAAACATCAGGGCTCCTCCACCTTCCACATAATATTGAGCATTTTGCTCCTGATGGTTATCAGCAGCATGTGGATACGGAATAAGGATAGCTGGCTTTCCAAGGACAGCCAGCTCTGCAAGGGTTGTTGCTCCTGCCCGTGATACCAGCAGATCAGCTTCTCGATAAACAGATGCCATATCATTGAAAAATGCGACAACTGTGGCATCAATCTTGTGCTCTCGATAGACGGCCTTCACTTCTTCCAGATCAGCTTCCCCAGTCTGATGGATTACCTTAACTCCAGCAAGGGATGTTTCACATCCTGCAAAGACCCCACTCACCAATTGATTAATCCGGTGCGCCCCAAGACTTCCACCCAGTACCAGCAACGTAGGCTGAGCCCCCAGTTCTTTATTTTTTTCAGAAAGCTTGAGGATGGCCTGCCGAACTGGATTTCCGGTGAGGACAGTTTTTTTCCTATCAAACCACCTTTCACTTCCCGGTAAAGAGATACAGATTCTGCTCACCAGACGTGACAGCTTTCTGTTAGCAAGGCCGGGAATTGAGTTCTGTTCATGGATAAGGGTTGGGCGCCCAAGGAGCCTGGCCGCTGCAACCACAGGCCCTGTCACATACCCCCCGACGCCAACAACCAGATCCGGCTTAAAGCGAAGAATCTGATACATTGCTTGAAAACAGGACAACGGCAGCACCAGCACACCCTGAAGCATACTTAGAAAGTTTTTACCCTTCAATCCTCTGGAGTTTATGGAACAAGTGGCATAGCCGTACTGTTTCAGGCTACTCTTGTCCATCTTACGCTTTGTCCCCACAAAGAGAATCTCACTTCCGGGGAGTCTTCGACATATTGCCTCTGCAGTGGCAATGGCGGGAAACAGATGCCCACCCGTCCCTCCTCCTGTAAACATGAGTCGCACTGCCCTGCTCATGAAATTGCCCCCAATTCCTTCCTGTCCTGCAACCCGCACACCGCAGCCGTAAATACATCACCACGTTGACCATAATCACCAAACATGTCAAAACTTGCGCAGGCTGGGGCCAGAAGAACCGTGTCTCCACTACTGGCACACCGTGCGGCCATAACAACTGCATCATCCATTGTTCCTGCAAACTCTATATCAACGATATTCTCCATAACATCGGCTATGTTCCGAGCGGCCTCACCTATCAGGATCAGTTTTTTTACTTTTTCCCGAACCGGTTCTTTCAGTACAGCATATTCCTCACCCTTATCACGCCCACCCGCAATAAGAATAACATTTCCAGAGAATGAGGCGAGGGCACTGCATACAGCACCGGTATTAGTCGCCTTTGAATCATTGTAATAATCCACACCCTCTGACGTTTTGATATATTGGAGACGATGTTTTTCCGGAACAAAACTCTCAAGCCCTTGCTGAATAGCATCGTCATCACATCCGGACAGAAAAGCAGCAAGTGATGCTGCGCTGGCATTGAGAAGACCAGTATGTGACTCCAGGGCAGTACCAGTAATGCTCACTGCTACAGTTACTCCAGCATGGTTGATTGTGATTTCAGTACCTTCCACCACCGTAGCGCACCCACTTCCTACCCCACCAAAGCAGAGAACCTCCCGATCACCGGGCAATGACTTAACCTGCTGGCAAAATGAATCTTCTCCACTGATAATTGCGACATCACCTACTTTCTGATGCCGGAAAAGCCGCATTTTTGCAGCAATATATGCACCCATGGTCTTGTGACGATCCAGATGATCCGGAGTAATATTTAACAATATCCCAATATCAGGACGAAAGGTACCTGCTGATTCCAGCTGGAAGCTGGACAGCTCAAGTACCAGGAACCCCACTCTCTCACTCCGCATGAGATAATCCAACACCGGAGTTCCAATGTTTCCACCCACAAAAACCTTTTTCCCGGAAGCACGGAGTAACTCAGCGATCAGCGCTGTCACCGTGGTCTTCCCATTGGTACCTGTTACAGCAATCACCGTCTCAGTTAGATATGGAGCAGCCAGTGCCAATTCGCCAAGGATCGGTATATCCCTCTCCCGCACCTCTGATAGAATTGGCAGATCTTTTGGCACTCCTGGGCTGATGGCGATAAAGTCAGCATGAAGTATAGCTCCTCGCCCCTCTGCAGGAGTCATAAAAGATACCCTGTTCTGGGTAAGATAGGTCCGTTCTTCACTTGAAAGATCTGTGAAATCACGATTATCAACCACCGCCACCAAAGCCTTCTTACTGAGCAGAAATTCCACCATAGCACGGCCGGAAATTCCCATCCCTAAAACAACTGCCCGAAGACCGGGCTCTATTTTTTTGTTCCATTCCATCAGCGCAATTTCAGAGTTGCTATGGCAAAAAGGCCAAGAATAATAGAAACGATCCAAAATCTGACAACCACCTTCGGCTCATGCCAGCCTTTTTTCTCAAAGTGATGGTGAAAAGGCGCCATGAGGAATATCCGTTTTCCATGGGTAATTTTAAAATATCCTACTTGGAGAATCACCGAAAGTGCCTCCATTACAAATATTCCACCCACAATGGCTAGAAGAATTTCCTGCTTGATTATGATTGCGACACCGCCAAGGGCACCACCAAGGGCAAGAGACCCCACATCACCCATGAATATCTGGGCAGGGTAGGCATTAAACCAGAGAAAACCGAGACAGGCACCCACCATGGCACCACAAAATACTGCAAGCTCACCGGCCCCCTGAACATAAGGAATCTGTAGATACTCAGCCAGCACTGCATGACCCGCCAGATATGAAAAAACAAGATACACCGATGCCGAAATGACGGTGGGGCCAGCCGCAAGACCATCCAAGCCATCGGTAAGATTCACTGCATTTGAAGAACCAACTATTACAAAGATTGCAAATATTACGTAAAACCAAGAAAGGTCCGGCTGGATATTTTTAAAAAACGGAACACTGAGCTGCCCGTCATAACCTGGATACAAAAGGACAAAGAGCCCCACCACAGAGGCACCAAATATCTGGAGAAAGAGTTTACCACGAGCGCTGAGACCAGCGCTTGTCATTTTTTTTATCTTCTGGAAATCATCAATTCCACCAATAAAGCCAAAAAAAAGGAGCACAAAAAGCAGCAACCAGACCAGAGGATTGTCCAGCCGTGCCCACAACAGCGTTGAGAGGCTGATGGATGAGAGGATAAGCACTCCGCCCATTGTGGGGACTCCCTGCTTGGCAAGATGAGTCTCCGGTCCGTCATCACGTACCACCTGCCCGATCTGATGCTGCTTCAGCTTACGAATAAACCACGGCCCTATAATCAGCATGATGAGAAAAGCAGTCACCGCTCCCCCAATGGAACGTACTGTAATGTATCGAAAAACATTAAAAGCACTAATACTGTTATGCAGTGGATAAAGAAGATGATAGAGCATTTATTGTTCCCCGATAAAACGTTCAACAAGACTTTCCAAGTGCATGCCACGCGAGCCCTTCACCAAAATATAACTTCCCGACTGAATCTCACCTCGTCCAGACATTTCTTTTAACCAGCACAGACATTCTTCCTGTTCTTTGAAAATCTTAACTCGTTCCTTTTTCATTCCCTGTTTAAGTGCACCGGAAGCTGTGCAAGAGGCAAACTCACCAAGTACTGCCAGATAATCAATACCGCATTCGGTAACATATGCACCTATTTTATTATGCAAAATATCACTTTCAGAACCGAGCTCCAGCATATCCCCCAACACTGCGATTCGACTGGAGTTGCCGAGATCCCTCAGAGTTGCGATACCTGCCTTCATGGATTCAGGATTTGCATTATAGGTGTCGTTTATTAAACGAGAGCCCCCTGGGCCTGAAAGAATCTCCATCCGACGATCTTCGGGCCTGAATGCCATTAGTCCCCTTGCAACTGTCTCAATTTCAATGCCTGCAGCGACCCCAATGGCTGCAGCTGCCAAGGCATTTGAAATATTATGGCGGCCTGGAACCTGTAGCACAATAGCTGCTTTTTTCTCATACACATGAAGGATAAACTCAACGTTTTCCTCACCACCAGACGTTGTTTTAGGAACTGAATACACTTCAGGTACGGCGGAATCCCCACCATTTAAGCCGAAAAAGATCTTTTTCTGATCACAAGTTTTTGCAATTTCAAGCACCCTCGCATCGTCACTATTTACAACCAGGGTGGTTCCCCGTCCACACCCCTGAAAAAGCTCAGCTTTTGCCCTGGCAACTCCCTCGATATCACCTAAGCCCTGGAGGTGGGCTCCATGGACATTTACAATACAGGCAATATCGGGATCAGCAATCGCTGTAAGTCTTGCTATTTCACCCGGCACATTCATTCCCATTTCAAGAATCGCTGCAGAGTGCCTTGGTGACAGGGGAAGCAATGACAAAGGAAGGCCAATAAGGTTGTTAAAATTTCCTTTTGTTTTAAGTACTCTTCCCTGTGCAACATCAGGGCCATCAGGCCACTGTTCCCTGAATATTGAGGCGCACATCTCCTTGACCGTTGTTTTACCACTACTGCCTGTAACAGCAGCAACACGTGGTGAGCTCATCTCTTTAATAACAGCGCGCCTGTAACCCGCAAGATCCCCCAGTGCCTTTTCAGTATCCTTAACCAGCAACACCGGAATCGGGAAGGCACCATCGGGCGCATCTTCAAGAACAAGACAGGCAGCACCGGCAGCTACAACCTGAGAAACATACTGATGGCCATCAAAGCGATCGCCTTTGAGAGCAACAAAGATATCACCCGCCTCAATTGTCCGCGAATCTGTGTTGATGGCACCTGATACTCTTTGCTGTTTCGACTCGCACTGACCAATAAACTCTCCTCCAGTGGCACGTATCAGGGAGTCAACGTTCCAGTTACAAAGTGCCTCCGCTGCTTCAAGGCTATCGTCAAAAAACTTTTTGCCGTTATTGCCCAACTGATAATTTTCGTGTCCTTTTCCTGCAACCAGAACGATATCATCCCCGGTTGCCGCCAGTATTGCAGCTGTTATAGCCCGGTTCCGATCAGGTATCACAACATACCCGGTTTCAGATTCAGCCTTTGAGTCGAGCCAGCCCACGGGATGCTGCCTGCTGCTCATGCCCCTTTCAATGTCCCGAAGGATACTATCCGGATCCTCACTTCGCGGGTTGTCACTTGTAAGAACAACAACATCTGAATATTTTTCAGCAATTCCCGCCATCAAGGGTCGTTTTCCTGCATCCCTGTCTCCACCACACCCAAAAACGGTGTACAGCGTGCTATGGGGAAGCTGTTTCACAGAACGAAGCACCTGCTCAAGGGCATCAGGGGTGTGGGCATAATCCACAAAGACAGCAGGTCTAAAGGATATTTCATTCCGAGCCACTCGCACCTGTTCCATGCGCCCTGGTGCTCCTGTTGCAGTTTTCAAAGCATCACATATTATAGTGGTTGCAATGCCTGTACACCTGGCCATCGCAAATGCTGTCTGTAAATTTGCGACATTAAACTCCCCGATCAGAGGCGACTCAAGAATGCACTCCCCCTCCACCGTGTGAAGCCGGACTTTGGTTCTTCGCTGCTCTGTTACCACCGAGAGAGGATAGATATCACTCCGAGACAGCTCACCGCAACTCAACACTTCAACTCCATTCTGGCGACAATACCGCAACAACTTTTCACTCCAGATCCTCTCTTCTGCCGAAAAACTGACAACTGCCCATCCATGAGGACGCATATGATTGCTAAAGAGAAGTTTTTTGGCACAGAAATAACTCTCCATATCGAGGTGATAATCAAGATGATCACGGCTGAGATTTGTAAAAGCCGCCACATCAAATGTAATTCCTCCGATGCGGTTTTGCTCAAGTCCGTGCGAAGATATCTCCATCACAATGGAATCGACCCCACTGTCTGCCATCAGACGCAGAGTCTGCTGGAGAAGAAAGGGTTCCGGGGTCGTAAAAGCAGATGGAAGTTGAATACAATTCCCTTCAGCATCAAAATAACGATAATTAATAGTTCCGAGGACACCAGGTTGCTTTCCAGCACCAAGCAATACCGACTCAAGGAGATAACTGACACTGGTCTTGCCATTTGTTCCAGTGACCCCAAACATTGTCATCACCTGTGACGGATATGAGAAGAGCATCGCAGCCAGTTCGGCGTAAGTCCACCTGGTATTGGCAGCCACAAGAATACAAATATCATCTTCGGGAATGTCAACCTGCGTTATCCTTCCCTCCTCAACAAGAATTGCGGCACAGCCAGCTGCCCTGGCCTGGGTGACAAAATCATGGCCATCACTTGTTGTTCCTGAAATTGCAATAAAGAGAGAGCCGGGAACGACTTTACGGGAATCAACGGTTACCCTGTTGAAAGAACAGGTGGACGCATCTCCCGACAACAGGGAGATCCCCGGAATAGCAGCAATGATGGCTGCAACATCAATGCTGGCGGAAGAACACACAACAGTTCCGGGATGGTCACATATCCAGTTATTGCCTGTGTGAGTTTCCAGCTTTGCCGCCATCTTCTTCCCTGTTACAGCCATTGTATCTTAAAACCGACAGTTTTATTTCGGCTTTGCTTCCCTTGTCTGTAAACTTTTTATCTGCATCACATTTTCCGGTGTCTTATCAGTCACAAGGGTCAAGACACATACATCCCCTTTTTTAATTGCTTTTCCGGCCTCAAGGCTCTGAGACACAATCCGCCCCGTCCCTCTGACCGTCACCTCAACTTCCGCCCCTTGCAGGAGACGTAAGCCCCTTCTCAAACTGAACCCGGTGAGATCTGGCATTTCCATAACCTGATCTTCCAACATCCTGTTCAGGTGGTCAGATCTGACAGTCCCCCCAGTCGTATCGCCTTGGAAATTTTGATCCACGCCTTTCTTCATTTCAACCATATCAGCGATATTCCAGTAGACCTGCTGCAGTGCAACCATGGAAGGAATCACCTCATCAATGCCCTGACATAATGCTTTAGCGCCAGCGTCCCATTCCGGTGATATCTGGAGCTCTTCGTCCCTCGCGACGACAAAAAGTATCATTTCAGGATTTCTGGCAGGAATTACTATAATGGCCATTCGATCCCGAACATAGCTTCCGCCACGAGCATTGGGAACAAGCGACACTGTCTCGCCACAAAGAGAGGATGAACCAAGTACCCCTGGCCGCCCTTGAACCACAAGTAAGGCCTGCAATTCTTCTGAAACCAGAAAGGGGAAGACATTCTGTCCCTGTGAGTTTCCTCGAAAGGCATCATAGAAATACTCCTTTTGGCCGGGTCGTTCCATAATTTTATCAAGAATATGGGGTTGTATTTTCTTCCCACCATTCAACAGGTGTGCCATCCCCAATAAAACTTTCAACGGTTTTGCTGTTGCCGGGATGGCACCGAAATCCAGCCCTGGCCGAGTTTTTTCAAACCTGGGAGTATCTGTCTGGAGTTTTTTCCCCCCCGAAAAATCAACATTCATTTCCGTGGTCAACTGCAGACGTTCAAAAAGGCGTAACTGACTGCCAAGATCTTTTTTTGCAGATACCAGACTCCAGGGATACACCTGCGTTCCCTGCTCCCACCCGCTCTGCAAAAGAGCAGCATCTTGATAAAAGCGACGAATCTCATCAGGAATCACCATCGGGGTGAGAAACAGATTATCCAGAACCCCCTCCCGGCCCTGCCAGATCTTATTCGGGTTGTAGGTTGGATAACTAGCCCCTGCAACAATTCGCCCCTGATCGGTATCAAGAAGCAGAGAACTGATACGCTCCCTGCCATTTTTTTTTGCAAGCCCCCGCATATACTTCTCAAGGACAGCCTGGATCTTCATGTCCAAAGTCAGAACCAGATCATGTCCACGGCCCGCTGTATAAGTGAGACCTTTCATGTCTATGGCAGGAAAGTCTTCCTGCCGCGCCCTGTCCTGACTCAAAAGCCGGTTATAATAATGCTCAACCCCGGCAAGTCCAAGATTTTTTTCTGAGTACCCTATCAGCTGTGATGCATATTCCTGTTGCGGGTAAGCTCTTGCCACTTCTCTATGCAGATAGACTCCTGGAAGATTTAAACGGATTACTGCATCCTCGTCCTCCTGACCAATCTCTCTCTGCAACCAGACAAGTTGTGAATCGCGTTCGATTCTAGAGATAATCTCAGATTCGGTTAAACCGAGTATTTCCGAAAGCTTTCCAGCGGTCTCTGCTATATTTATAACTTCCCTTGGCCGAACATACAGAGACACTCGTTCAAGTGTCCGAGCAAGTTCCTTAAAATTACGATCATAAATCGTACCACGGACATTGTCTGCAACCTCACTCTCTGCTGGAAATGTCTCCTTCCAAATATCAACAATGTTTGCCAATTGTTCTTTATAGAGAGCTCCAACGCTTGCTGTCGCTACAAGGATCAATATCAGAAAAAACCAGAGCTTTCGCCTTCCGGTATCTGTTGTTCTAAGACGAGATCTCCTGGCCATTGATTATTTACGATTATCCACCAGACCCCTCTGGAGGGCCCTAGAAATTAGGATACTGGTCAGACGTTGGTCTATGAATTGCCAGCTCACTTGAAGCCATTGTCCCCACTACTTCCGAAGAAAAAAGCTGCGCTTTTCTGGCACGAAGCAGAATATTACTTCCAACCAGTTCCGCATGACTGGCTTCAATACCTGCAATCTCCGACGCAAGCTTCTCAGCTGAGCCATTCAGAAGGCTAAAGGTTACAACAACAAACAACACGGAAGCCAGTAAGACTTTGGACACACTATACCAGAGCTGTTTTCCACCAAGCAGGACCAAACTACGAGACCGCCTGCTACTAGCACAGGTTTGATAGCGAAAAGAATTTCTACGGGGAATTATTGTGTTAGCCGAAGGATTAATAATCATGGTTTCACCTCTTCCTTTATATCTTTTCAGCAACCCGCAAGCGGGCACTCCGTGACCTTCTATTGTTTTCCCTTTCTTCCGACCCTGCAACAATGGGTTTTTTGGTCAGGACTTTCAGTTCGTCATTATCACGAAACCTTCGTTTCACCATCCGATCTTCCAGAGAGTGAAAGGAGATGACACAAAACCTAGCTCCTGGTTTCAGATACCGAACGCCATCTTCCAAAATCCCAGCCAGATTTTCAAGCTCCGTGTTTACAGCTATCCGCAGGGCCTGAAAAACCCGTGTCGCGACATGAATTCTCTTTGGATGAAATGGCCTGGGCACTGCCCGTGCCACAAGATCCGCAAACTCTTTTGATGTAGTAACAGGTGACACGACACGCTCCTTCACAACATACGATGCAATTCTTCGTGCCTGTTTTTCCTCACCATAGTAGAAAAAAATATCGGCGAGTTCCTCTTCTGTACAGTTGGCAAGAATTGATGCTGCTGTGACCTCCCGTCTGATATCCATCCTCATGTCCAAAGGTTCTTCTCGCTGAAAGCTGAATCCACGTTCGCCCATATCAAGCTGCAGAGAAGAAAGACCTATGTCTATGAGGATACCATCAACCATGCCGACTCCAACTTCAGCCAGACCGACACCAATTTCAGAAAAATTCCTTCTCACTATGGTCAATCGGTCACCATAGGCCTTCAGTCGCTCTCGACTCTTGTCGATGGCCATTGCGTCCCAGTCAAAAGCTACAACACATCCACCGGGCGAACTCTTCTCCAGGATGGCCTCGCTGTGACCGCCAAGCCCCAACGTACCATCCACATACACTCCACCACTGTGAGGAGCAAGAAATTCAAGGGTCTCAGTGGGTAAGACTGAACAATGGATCTCTGCTGCAATCTGCTGACCGCCCATCAGAGAATCCCCAGCTTGGACAGTCCTTCATCGAAACTGTCAAAGTTCTCTCGCGTGGCCTTCAGCTCAAACTGCCAAGCCTCTTTGTCCCATATTTCAACCCAGTCGCGCATACCGGTAAGGATAACGTCTTTCCCGATTTGCAGTTCGCTGCGAAGTGTGGCAGGAAGAACAATGCGACCCTGCTTGTCAAGGTTACAGGCCGTTACTCCTGAAAAGATAAGACGAATAAAACTTGTCAACCCGGGCTGCTCCTTGCCTTGATCCACCAGCTTATCTTCAATAATTTCCCACTCAGAAACCGGATAAACCCGCAGATGCTGCTTCCATGGAGCAATCATCAAAGTCCCGGAACCATACTGGGCAAGTACATCCCGGAACCGGCTTGGAAAGTTCAACCTTCCCTTGCCATCCAGAACGTGCTCAGACATGCTTCGAAATCTGCTTTTTATGATTTTGGTATCACCCATCCAACACCACCCTCGATCCACTTCACTCCACTTTGAACCACCATAATAAGTTTTATAGCAGGATTGTTTCGCTTGTCAAGAAATTTCACCAAAATTCACATGGGATTCAGGGGGGTTATAACGAGGCCGCCAGGGCACTCCATATGGTAGACAGCAGGAGTATCACCACAACAGCTTGCGGCAACAGGACAGTAGCGTAGGGAAGAAGAAGACCGTTCCGCAATGACAATACCGCCGAACATGCTGATAATACGGAATGATTAAAAACGTGAAAAAAAACGTGTTCACTCTAAAAAGAAGTGAGTGGTGTAAAGTGGGGAGAAGAAACACAGAAAAAAAAACAACAGACATACCCAATGGAATCGGGTCGGAAAAGACAAATTCACAATCACAACTGAACAAGGTACCGAAAGGAACAGAAAGGAGGTTGGACAATCAGACGAAAACAGAGAACAATAGCCCCATCAACCAGTTAGACGAAAGCGTTCTTTACCAGGACAGGGAGTACTGCATCACAGGCCGAGAAGTTTCCGCAAATCAGATACCGAAGAAAAACTGTGCGCTTCGTCAGGGAAGATGCTGTCACGCACCTCGCTGTTATAACTGTCTACAGCCTCTTTTATCATGGGGGCCAAACTGCAGTATGACTTCACAAAACTTGGAATAAATTTATCAAACATTCCCAACATATCGTGGGTCACCAGAACCTGCCCGTCACAACCGTCTCCAGCTCCGATACCTATGGTGGGTATTGCTGTTTCTTCTGAGATAATCTTCCCCAGTTCTCCGGGGATACATTCAAGAACAACAGCAAAGGCACCGGCCTCCTCAAGGGCCCTGGCCTCACCGATCATCTTTTTCGCAGATTCAATATCACGCCCCTGTACCTTGTAGCCACCCAGCTGCGTAGCAGTCTGCGGGGTAAGACCTATGTGCCCCACAACAGAAATACCTGCCTGAACCAGAGCTCTCACAGTATCACACACCTCAAGACCACCCTCAAGTTTGACAGCATCACAACCCGCCTCTTTCAGGAAGCGTCCACCATTGAGGATGGCATCCCGCGTACCCGCCTGATAAGAACCAAAGGGCATATCACCCACCACAAAAGCGCCGGGTGCACCACGCCGCACAGCTGAAGCATGATGAATCATTTCGTCCATGGTCACAGGGACCGTTGAATCATAGCCCAGCACAACCATTCCCAGGGAATCACCCACCAGAAGAACATCCACATCAGCTGCTGCAAGCATGGAGGCCATACCGGCATCATAGGCTGTGAGCATGGTAATCTTCTCCCCCTTCTTCTTCATGGCAATAATGCCAGCTACTGTCTTGCGTTTCTGCACGGCTCAGTCTCCTGTATCAAACAGAGTGGGTTGGCGTTTCATATTACCGGGAAGGGAACGGCCAAAGTGCTCATAGGCTGTCATGGTCGCCATTCGTCCCCGCGGTGTTCGCATTAAAAATCCGGATTGAATCAAAAAAGGCTCATACACATCTTCAAGGGTGTTCTTCTCTTCACAGACAACAGTGGCCAGCGTTTCAAGCCCGATTGGCCCTCCTTGAAACTTATCAATGATGGCGAGCATAATGCGCCGATCCATGTCATCAAGACCAAAGCGATCCACATTGAGCAGATCCAGAGCTTCATCTGCGACCTTTGCAGTCACCGATGGATGACTGCAAACTTCGGCAAAGTCGCGAACCCTGCGCAGCAGCCTGTTGGCTATTCGGGGAGTGCCACGAGACCTGCGGCCAAGTTCCAGTGCTCCCTCAGGGTCGACCTTCATGCCGAGGATGGTAGCTGACCGTTCAATAATGCGGACCAGTTCTTCAGGCTCGTAGAGTTCAAGACGAAGAATCACCCCAAAACGGTCACGCAGTGGAGGGGTCAGCAGACCGGTTCTGGTGGTGGCTCCAACAAGAGTAAATCGCGGCAGATCCATTTTCACTGACCGGGCCCCCGGCCCCTGACCAATGATAAGATCCAGTTGAAAATCCTCCATTGCAGGGTAGAGAATCTCCTCCACCGCATGATTCAAGCGATGAATCTCATCAATAAAGAGAACATCCCCTTCCTGAAGACTGGTGAGAATGGCTGCGAGATCTCCCTGCCGCTCAATAACCGGACCGGAAGTTACCTTGATCCCTGCCCCCATTTCATTGGCTATAATATAGGAAAGCGTGGTTTTTCCAAGCCCCGGATAACCATGAAAGAGAACATGATCTAGAGCTTCACCCCGCGCCCTGGCAGCCCGTATAAAGATATCCAGGCTCTTACGCAGCTGCTCCTGCCCCACATATTCATTAAGGCTTTTGGGTCTGAGCGCGTGATCCGGCGCAAACAGCTCTTCCCGTACAGGCACTGGTGCTACAAGTCTGTCGTTGGCTTTGATTTCTTCTTCAAAGTTCATGCAAGTGCCCGCAGTCCTTCCCGAATAAGTTCTTCGACCTTCATAGAGTGAAACGCTTCATTGCCGAGTCGACTTTTCACCTGCCCTAGGGCCTCAGCTGCAACATTTTCAGGATAACCGAGGTTGACAAGGGCAGACAAAGCATCACCAAGGGCAGCATTACCTTCTGACTCCGCAGGAGGTTCCCCCGACAGTTCAGCTGTAGCCGTCTGCAGATCTCCGACCTTATCTTTGAGCTCCATACAAAGCCTCTCCGCCGTCTTTTTACCCACCCCTGAAATGGTGGTCAGGGCCTTTACATCCTCCATAGAGATCGCCCGACAGAGGACATCAACCTGCATCCCAGACAAGACGGCCAGGGCGAGTTTAGGGCCAATTCCGGAAACGGTCTTCAGGGTGAGAAACATCTCTTTCTCCACACGCTCCCCAAAACCGAACAGAACAATGGCATCTTCACGCACATTGGTATGAATGTGAAGAAATACATCCCCCCCTTTTTCCGGCAGGCGCGAAAGGCCTTCAGTGGACAAAAAAACCTCATAACCGACACCATTCACATCAACTATACATCTATCTGCTGCAATATACTGAATTTTTCCGGTGAGTGATGCGATCATAACATTCGACTTTTATACAAGTTGATGGTTGGCATGGCAGATTGCTACTGCAAGTGCATCGGCAGCATCACTACTGGGCTCTGCCGAAAGTCCAAGAAGAGCCTTTATCATGTGCTGCACCTGAGCTTTTTCGGCCTGCCCATACCCCACAACTGCTCGCTTAACCTTCTTAGCGCTGTAATCATTGACCCCCAGCCCGTTCTGCATGGCCGCCACCACAGCAGCGCCCCTTGCCTGGCCAAGTTTAAGTGCCGCTCCGGCATTTCTGGCCATAAACACCTCTTCCACGGCGGCCACATCAGGATTATGAAGCTGTATTACCTCGTTGATACCTTCAAAGATCTCGTTAAGACGATTTGCAAGTGGATAGCTCACCGTTGTTTTGATAACTCCGCAGGACACAAAAGCCACTGTCCCTACTCCGGAATCAACGATACCATAGCCGGTGATTCGGGAGCCGGGGTCAATCCCCAGGATGCGCTGCACCTGCATTCGTCCCCCTACGATAACTGCTCCATCAGCTCATCATTGATATCAAAGTTAGCATGGATATTCTGAACATCATCATGGCCTTCGAGGCTGTCGAGGAGCTTCAAAAGAGCCTTGGCAGGCTTCTCTTCAGTAACCTCAACAATGGTCTGGGGAATCATGGTAAGAGATGCCTCAACAAAGGTGACCCCGGCCTTCTCAAGACCATCACGAACCTCATCAAAGTCTTCAGGTGCTGTAACCACCTGAAAATTACCTTCCTCTTCCAACACATCATCAGCACCCGCCTCGATGGCCAGGTCCATGAGTTCTTCTTCGCTGGTACCGGATTTATCCACCAGGATCACGCCCTTCTTATCAAACATATAGGCAACACATCCGGACTCTCCGAGGTTACCACCACTTTTGGCAAAATAGTGACGAATGTCCGCAACTGTACGATTCCTGTTATCAGTCATACACTCCACAAGAATAGCCACGCCCCCGGGACCGTAGCCCTCATAGAGGATCTCATCATACACTTCACCCTCAATCTCGCCAGTTCCTTTCTTAATGGCCCTAATGATATTGTCCTTGGGCATATTTTCTGAGCGGGCGGTGGCAATGGCACTGCGAAGCCGTGGGTTACCATCGGGATCTCCGCCACCCATTCGAGCTGCCACGGTGATTTCTTTTATAAGACGGGTAAAAATCTTTCCACGCCTAGCATCAGCCGCCCCTTTTTTATGCTTTATATTGGCCCACTTGGAATGTCCTGACATAATATCTTCCTTCTTTTCTATAAAAAAACGTTTGGAACAGCTAGTTTAGTGTCCCTTGAATCCGTGACAGCTCCGCGAATGCCTTTTCAATAAGATACCGAAACACAAAAAAAAATCAGCAATTAGATATGCAAAAAAACACTCTTCTCCCTTCGGGGTTTGCTGTCACCACATTCTGCTCCCGAAGTCATCACCACCTTATTTACCACGAAAGCCCATTCCCAGGACAAACACCTCGCGACTCTCCACCCTGGAACTTTTGGGTTTAACGGTTTTCACCTTATCAAATAGCTCTCCTGCCTCTTTTACAAACTCCGGATAATCCTCCCCCTGGAATGCCTTGCAGTAATAATTTCCTTTCGGGAGCAGGAGTTCTGAAGCAAGCGCCAGGGTTTGACGTACCAGTATCATTGACTGCTGATGATCCGCCCAGCGATTGCCCGTGGTTCGAGGTGCAAGATCTGATATCAACACCCGGAAGGCGGGCCTAATCTTCCGCACCTCAACAATCATCTCAGGTTTCATAATATTGTGGCGCAACCAGATTATTTCAGAACCACCACTCCTGGGAGATGCTTCAACTTCCTGAATATCAACACCAACCACTATTCCCTTTTCACCAACCACTTCAGAAGCATACAGCGACCAACTGCCGGGACAGCAGCCAAGGTCAAGGACAGAATCACCACGTCGAATAAACTTATGTTTATTCAATGCTTCTTCAAGTTTATAAACAGACCTCGCAGGGTACTTGTTCTTTTTGGCCTTTTTGTAATAAAAATCTTTTACCTTTCGCACACTGCCTCTACTCTCTATCTAAGTTTATCCTGAATCCGTGACGGCTTTATGAATTTTACTCCGGTCAGCATATTGATCTGTCATCGTAAAAACAATAACAAGCAGACCCCAAAAAGCTAACCTCTGCACCATGCATACCCGTTGCTGCCAATACCTCGAGGTCCTGTTTGAGTGCCCTGTCACAGCTACTGTTGTCAGCTCGCTAAAAAAACTGCCGCCACAACCAGTAAACACTCAGGCACCCACAATCATAAAAGCAGAATAAAATCTATATGGTTCACCACTTTTTAGCGTACTATGGCACCTTTGACAAGGCAGAATTGACTCGCCCCGGACACTAGTTGATTTCAGCAGCCGGGATCCATGGATTCCAACGTTTCTTTCACCCAGAGTAATGCCTCTTCCCGACTCCGTACCTCCCCCTCCACCTGTACCAACTGCAAACCGTCTAGTATTTTTGAAAACTCCGGTCCCGGTTGCAGTCCAAATTGTTCGATGAGATCTTTTCCTGTCACTAGCCGCGGTCCGTGAAGAGCAGGTTCAATATCTTTTCGGTACGTTTCAAGCACCTCACAGAGCAGTTCCCCAAGCTCCTCTTCCATGGCAGCAGGCCTTGCATCCCCTTTCCCGGCAAGACTGTCTGCCATGGCAAGAAAGAAGAGTCCGATAAGATCGTCTTTTGCCCGTTTAGCAAGTTTCAGACAGGCCTTTTTACTGAGTCCCTGCTTACGCCGTACATTGCAGAGATGAAAGGGATGCATATGCATCTCAGTCAAAGAGGCTACCCGCTCCCGTTTTTCATTAGCCCAGCGCAGATCACGGCCAAGTTTCACTACCAGATCCCTGCCGATCCCGTCATGATTGTAAAAGGTGATACGCCCTCCCTTGTCCTTCCGAATTTTCCTGGTTGCTGGTTTACCCAGATCATGGAGCAGAGCTCCCCATTTCAGCACTTCTACCATCCCCGGTCTCTTCATGTATTCGCGGAGCAGCGCTTCACACTGTGGATAGTAGAACTCCGGGTTTTCAAGAATCTTTTCCATATTGGCAAGGGCTGCAAGGCTGTGACCGAAGACATCCAGGTGATGAGATTCCGGCTGGCTGAGCCCCACTCCGGCCCTTAGAGCCGGAATAATCTGAAACAACAATCCGGAGTCTGCCATTCCACTTATCACCTGATGCGCACGACTGGAAGCCATAATAAGATCCATCTCATAGCTGACCCGTTCCACCGAAACCCGGGTAAGGGATGCGACATTATCCCTGATTGCAGTAAGTGTTTCAGGAGTCAGCGCAAAACCAAAACGTGCCCATAAACGATAACCGCGCAACATCCGCAGTGGGTCATCAGTAAAAGCATCAGGGCAAACACTCAACACGCCATTCCGCAGATCCTCCATCCCCCCAAGGGGATCTATAATCTCAAGGGCCAGGGATGGATCCATAAAAGAGCAGAAGCTGATCCCAAGCGCATTAAGAGTAAAGTCCCGCATGGACAGATCTTCAACGATCGTCCCTGCCCCCAGACGGAAACTTGAAAAATCAATGGTCAACCCTTTCCAGACCACCCTGCCGGCATCCTCCTCGGCAGTTCCAAGCGGCACAAAAGTCCCCCCCTGCAGTTTCTGTATCAAGAAACGACAACAATGAACCGCATCTGAGTCTATGGTGAAATCCAGATCATTGGGACGTCTCTGTAACAGCCAGTCACGAACCGTCCCTCCCACCAGATACATATCCCGACCGACTTCTTCAGCAACAGAGTTCAGGGCCTCAAAAAGTTCGGGAGGATAATCAGCCCTGTGATTGCGTAACACCTCAATATCACCTGAAAGCATGGACTCTTCTCTTTTCTTTTCAGTATTCATGTTTATAATAAAAACAGTTTTCTCGTAAGACTCTTGCCATCATTGTATAAGCTTACCACTAAAGATAAAATACCAAACACAAAATTACATAACCATGGACACTCCCACCCAGCGCATTCTCAAAATCGGCAAGGCAACTATTGGTCTTATTGGTCTGGACATAGCCTTAAACAAGGCTCTGGCCGAAAAAATCGACGTGGAGGATGTCTCCGATTTTCTCTTTCTTCGGATCAAAAAACAAAATTATATTCCCAGCGGAATGGCAGAAAAATATAAGGCAGCACTGGAACGAGAGTACAGAAAACTACTTGGGGAAGATATTGCTGACGACGGCACACTGATCATCAGGATATTCGGAACCGGTTGTATTACCTGTAACAGCCTGCGGGATGAAGTAATTGATGCCATGATGAAGGCCGGTATCGCTGCCGACATCGACATGGTCCATGAACCCGATGAAATAGGCCGGCACGGGATCACCGCAACCCCGGCTCTGATGATCAATGGTGATGTGAAGATTGCCGGAATCCACCCCACGCCTGTGCAGCTCGAAGGGTGGCTTCTTGAAGCCGGGGCCAGACAGAATGACTGAGACGACGGAGCTGATCCTGGCACCAATCCGCGGTATTACCGATTGCCATTTTCGCACTATTTTCCAAAACTATTTCCCGGGGTTTGACTCTGCCCTGGCCCCTTTTATCAACCCCCAGCGCAGCTCTTCTTTTCAACCAAAACATCTTTTAGATGTTCTGCCGGAAAACAACCTTGAGCTCCCCATAATCCCTCAACTCCTGCACACCAATCCTGATGAATTTCTCTTTCTTGCCCACCGCCTTCTAAATCTGGGTTACAAAGAGGTGAACTGGAACCTTGGCTGCCCGGCCCCCATGGTCACAAAAAAACAAAGGGGTTCTGGGCTATTGCCCTTTCCCAACAGGATACTCTCCTTTCTGGATCAGGTTATTCCGAAACTTGGCCTCAAACTCTCTATTAAAACCCGCCTTGGGTACGAAAACCCCCATGAAATTTTTGAACTCCTGCCACAACTGGATCAATACCCGCTTGCAGAAATAATCATCCATGGTCGATTGGGCTGCCAGATGTACAGAGGCGAGGTTGACAAGGACAGTTTTGCCCGCTGTCTGGATCTAAGCGACCATATAATAGTATACAATGGGGATATAACGACAAAAGAAACTTTCAGAGAACTGCAACAGCTGTTTCCTGCAGTACACAGATGGATGATTGGTCGAGGAGCACTTGCCAGCCCTTTTCTACCGGGTGAAATAAAGGGCATAACTGTTTCAGACTCACAAAAGCAGTTAAGGGAGTTTCACCATGAACTCTACTGTTGCTACAGAGAACTTCTTGACGGCCCGGCACATCTTCTAGGCCGGATGAAACAGCTCTGGGTTCATCTCGCCGACTCGTTCCCGCCACAACAAAAGGTCTGGAAAAAAATAAAAAAATGCCGAACCGAAAATAAGTACCTGGAGCTGATAGAATCACTTTTGAGATAAACTCTGAATCCGCGATATTTTATAGTAATGTAGCCCGTTTTTTCCAAACATACCTGGCTATACATTCCACCTTTGCATTCCAAGGTATTACCTGAGCAAACTATCTCGGAGCCGTCACGAAATCAGGAAAAGTATCAGGCTAGGAGGGAATCAGAATATTCAGCACCCTCCTCAATCCCCGCCCCGTCCCACACAACGCAACGACGCAGAATGGCCTGTTCCGGCATTTTAACCTTTCCAACGCAACACCAGTCTTCAAACAGCACGGAGCAGCTGGCACTGGCCGGATTTACGACAACAGAGCCTTTTATGGTGGTTGAGAACTCAGGCCACAGAGGGATTTCTTTTTTTAGCAATTTTCCGTGCAAAGCAAGATAATCCTCCACTGTCCCCATATCCGTCCAGGAACAGTCGTCTACCCGGTGCACGGAAATGCTCTCACCCTTCTCCACAAGCAGATCCCGGTATCTGTCAATGATGGAGCACTCCAAACCAGGAGGGATGGTCTCCAATACCCACGGTTCCAGAACATGGAGTCCGGTAAAAGCCAGCAGCGCCCCTGGCTTCTTCATTTCACCAAAGCCTGTCACAAAGCCGCCAACTGCAGAAACCTTGTTAAATCGTGGATAATCGTGCATAGCCATGGTCACAGCAGAACGATTAACCAGATGCTCCCGATAAAGCTCAGTATAGTCAACACTGTGATAGATATCCCCGTTGGTCACCAGCAGAGGTTCGTCCTGGAGCTGTGACAGTGCCATCCGCAATCCACCACCGGTACCCAGTACAGTATCTTCTTCCTGAACAGTCACTCCCGGGATACCTCTGACTGCATCGATGATCTGCTCTCTCAGATAATGACAGTTCACAATAATACGTTCAAAACCGCTGGCTTTCAGGTGACGGATGGTAAGCAGCAAGAGCGGGTCATTCAGGAGGGGAAAGAGCGGCTTGGGGCGAAGCTCTGTATAAGGAAGCAGCCGGGTACCAAAACCGGCGGCCAGTATCATTGCCTGCATTGAATTCCTTAATGATGTATTGCAGCATCCACTGCTTCTCCAATCTGCTGCAGCGTATAAGGTTTTTTGAGCAACCCCGCAGCTCCAAGCTTCCGTGTCCGGCCAATCTCATCATGTGTTGCATACCCTGTCACAATCAGAGCTTTCTGATCAGGCCGTATGAGAAGGATTTGTTCAAATGTTTCCCGTCCGTTCATCCCTGGCTCCATGATCATATCGAGAATAACCAGATCCACCTTATTATAACGAAGATGTTCCACAGCCTCTTCACCACTGGCAACTGCCTTGGGTTTGTATTTCAGAAATTCGAGAAATTTACAGCCTATTTCACGTTGAAGCGCCTCATCATCAACCAGAAGAATGTGCTTTTTATCTCCCCTGCACATAATAAAGGAATCTATCTCAGTATCACTAGTTGCAGATTTTTCCAATAACTGTTCCGCGGGAAAGTAAAGACTAAAGGTGGTTCCTCCTTTCTCATGTGTCACAATATCAATGGCACCCTTATGGTCCACAATGGTATTCCACACCACAGTCAATCCAAGGCCTGTACCACTGCGGCCCATTGCCTTTTTGGTATAAAACGGTTCGAAAATATGTTCCTGCTGTTCTGCCGAAATCCCGGGGCCATTATCCGTCACGGCTAGCATGGCATAGGCCCCCGGTACAAGGTCCAGCTCCATGGCCTGTTGTTTCTCAATATTCAACAATTCAGTGCGGATGCTGACAACACCATTTTCACACTCGATGGCCTCATAGGCATTGAACACCAGGTTCATAATGGTCTTCTGGATGTGAATCTCAGACCCCGTAAACAGCATCTTCCGTGGTGATAGCCGTGACGATATGGAAATATCGGGATACCGTTCTTTTAAAACCTGATACTCAGGCGAATGCAGAAAATTGACAACAAGAGTATTGAAATCCAGCACTTTCCGATTACTCGCTACTCCTCTGGCAACAGTCAGGAGATCAGCAACCACTGCCGATGCACGAAGCCCTGCATCATGCATCGTCTTCACATGGTCCCTGAGAGGAGAATCATCGGGGAGCAAGTGCAACAGTAATTCGGGGTAACTTACAATCCCAGACAGGATATTGTTGAGATCATGGGCAACACCTCCGGCAAGGAGCCCTACAGCCTCCATCTTCTTGGCCTGGTTTCGTGTTTCCTCACGGATTTTGCGCCTGGTAATGTCCTGAAGAATACTGAATTGAGCAGAAGCACCACGCCATATAATCCTAGTTGTACTCAGCTGCAGCCATCGTATTTTCCTCTCTTTGGTCAAAACCTGAAATGGCCGATCCGTTATCAACTTTCCACCTGTCACCGCCTTTGTATACCATTTCAGAATCATCGCCTTATCTTCTGGATGAACAATATCAACAATCGAAAGGCTCTTTAATTCTTCTTCAGAATACCCGGTTATTTCCAAAAGTTTCGGGTTAGGAATCTCAAACATTCCATTTTGGACGACACAGGTTCCCACATTCGCATGATCCATGAGATACCGGTATCTCTTTTCACTTTCCTGCAGTGCACTGGATACCTTTTCATTCCGTTTCCCTAGCTCTATCAATATTGCACCACTGAACAGTAATAGAAAAAGAACTCCGAGACGCGATCCTGTCTGATACGGGGATACCTCCAGAAAAAATGTATCAAAAAAGGATCTGGGAATCATAAAGAGCAGCGCATTCAGGTTCTCATCATAAGAAAGATAGGACCAGGCGGAATCAAAACACCAGTACAAAGCAATTATCAGCAGCAGCAGGCCATAAAAGAACCTTCTTGATTTCAGAAAACTACTGCTCATAATAAACACCACGGGCAATTCTAATAATGCTCTCCGGGACAGCATAGCCAATGGCTCCTGCTGTGGCACTATTAATTGAGAGGGAAAAAGGTAACTCAGCAACCTGGGTGATTTCTTGAGGCTGAGTACCTGTCAGAACGTTCTTAACACTCCGGGCATTATGCCTGCCATGACTCTCATAACCAGCATCGGCTAAGGCACTCCTTATCTGCCACGTTTTCTCAAAATCCGAGGCACTCATCACCAGAGTCGACACACTGTGACGGTCATTCACCAGATCCTCACCGGCCCAAGTGCCCATGGCAATAATTAGATCCACCTCTTTTTTCTGAAGTCTGGACAACAGATCTTTTCGTATTGCCTGGCGTTTCTTGTTATCCCAGGATGCGGAAAAACCATTTTCAGGTAGAAACTCAAGATGCTGACTTGTGGCAACTGTACAAAGCCAATCCCAATAAGGCGGATCTGAGTCAAGGCCTTCTGCTGGCAACGGAGACTCATCAATCCAGCCATTGCGCATCAGTTCTCTTATTATTTCCTTCTGAATATTGCTGTAAAACGGGATGGGACCACCCTGATAGTAGGCAATACGCCATTTCCCCCCCTTATTCAATACAGGATTTGTATTTGCAGCCAATGCAGAATCACAGCAGAACAGGCAAACCATACAAAAAAGAAAGGCTATGGCGAAATACTGACGAGATAATATCGTATTCATGATCCTGAACCCGTTATTCCGGGTTAATAGGCAAGAGTGCCGTCAGCTTTTTCTTTTACCCCAACCACCACAAGCCCGGCATCGTCGGCCGCCTGAATCATAACCTCCGGATCAAAAAGCAGTGACTGTCCGGCTTCAACAGCTAATACAGCTCCATTTACACCGGCCAGAGTCTCAATGGTTTTCACTCCGGTAGCAGGAAGATCAAAACGGAAATCCTGGCCCGGTTTTCTCACCTTAACCACCACAGCCTTCTCTTTTGCAAGTACTCCTCCTCGGACAATGGTTGCATCAGTGCCTTCAATGGCTTCAACAGCCACCACAGAGCAGTTACGAACCACAACACACTGGCCTATATCCATGGCTCCAATGGCTCTGGCATTTTTCCAGCCAAACTCAATATCAATACGCTGATTTTTGTCGGGTTTTTTTCGGGTAAGCACACCAAAGGGAAAGAGGAGGTGTTGCAGATACAGGGTAGATTCCAGGACCGTCACACCTTCTTTCTCAAGCACCCCTGCCACTGCTCGTAAAATTGCATCATCCTGTTTAACATCTATCTTGTTCCAGAGGGTCAAGCCCTTCATGTCGGGCAGGATATCACGGAAAATACGGGTCTTGGTAATTGCTCCAACAAAGACAGTTTCCGCCACACCACAGCCCTTGAAAAACTTTATTATTTTTCCGAGCTGTCCAAGCTTTACCCAGCACACTTCATCGGCTGCTTCAGCCACCGCCTCAGAGGTTTCATTCTGATGGGCAATGAGTACTGTTTTTCTTCCAGCCTTTCTGGCGGCCTCAATAAAAAGAAGGGGAAATTGTCCTGATCCTGCAATAATACCGATTTTTTCTGGATCTGCGGCCATGGAACTCAACTTTTCTTGACGCGTTTCACCACGCCACGCTTGGAATTTCTAATAAACGCTAATAACTCCGAGACTTCCAGACACTCCCCAAGCTCCTGCTCCACCTTATCTAGGGCTTGCTCATGAAGGAGTTCCGGCGAGTGGAAAAGAATACGATAGGCCGCATCAATCTTTGCGATGGTCTTACGATCCATGCCGTTCCTACGCAGCCCCACCTTGTTGAGACCAGATATTCTCATCTGCCCACGCTCTCCAGTTACCATGGCATAGGGCGGCACATCCTTACTCACAGCCGAGCCACCACCAATAAAGGCAAAAGTTCCTATCCTGGAAAACTGGTGGGTGCCAGTGAGACCGCCCACGGTAGCCCTGACCCCGACTTCAGTGTGACCGCTCAAATGAGCAGCATTAACAATGATCACATGATCCTCAATAATACAGTCGTGGCCGATATGGGCGTAAGCCATGACCATGCAACCATTCCCTATCACGGTTTTTCCGCCACCCTTCACTGTTCCTCTGTGAATGGAAACATACTCCCGAATCAGGTTCTCATCGCCGATGTGCAGTTCAGTGGGATCCCCGCTGTAACCAATGTCCTGAGGCGCGCCCCCCAAGGCCGCAAAAGAATCTATGGTGTTGTTTTCACCAATAATTGTAGGCCCGGAAATACGAACATGGGTGGCAACAGTTGTGCCAGACCCGATCTTCACACCCTCTTCTATGACACTGAAAGCACCAACCAGAACGCTCTCATGCAACAAGGCCTCTTCCGAGACCACTGCTGTGGGATGAATATTCATTTGCCCGCTCATCCAAAAGCTGCCATAAGCTCTGCTTCAGCAACCAGTTTTCCATCAACATAGGCTTTGCCTGCCAGTTTCCAGATTCCCCGTTTCTTCTTCAACAGCTCCACCTTATAAACCAGCTGATCCCCCGGGCCGACAGGACTTCGGAACCGCACCTTATCAAGCCCTGCAAAATAGAGCAGTTTCACCCCTACATTTTCAGGCTCTGTACAATATGCTAGGATACCGCCTGCCTGTGCCATACCTTCAAGCATCAACACACCCGGCATCACCGGTTTACCTGGAAAGTGTCCCTGAAAAAAAGGTTCATTGATGGTTACATTCTTCAGCGCCTCCACCTCTGTATCAGCAGTCACGGACAGGACCCTGTCTATCATCACAAATGGATACCTGTGTGGTAAAAGTCGCAAAATTTCCAGTATATCGATATCTTCAACGGCCACCTGTTTTTCTTCATTCATTTCTGTCCCTGCGATTTTTATTTTTCAGTTGCCTGTTCTTCTTTTTCTGCCTCTAAATCAGCCACATTTTTTTTTAGTCTTCTGAGATCCCGTCCCATTTCGGGAAGCTTCCCGTACTGGATAGCTGCTCTCATAAACTGTTTCATGGGAATAGCGGGAGAGCCTCCAATCCTGGCACCCGGTTCCTGATCATTATGTATACCACTCTGTGCGGCAACCATTACCCCATCACCAAGATTAATATGATCAGCAATCCCTGCCTGGCCCCCAAGAACCACATTGCGGCCAAGGTTGCACGACCCTGCAATACCAACCTGGGCCACAAGCAGGCTGTTTTCGCCCACAACCACATTGTGAGCGATCTGTACCAGATTATCAATCTTTGCCCCGGATTTAATGTGAGTCACACCGTAAGCTGCCCGATCAACACAGCTGTTGGCACCAATTTCTACATCATCATCAATCTGTACAACTCCGACCTGAGGACGTTTGGTATGAAAACCACGATTATCTGTAGCATACCCGTAGCCATCACTGCCAATGACACATCCCGGATAGATTATCACCCGCCTCCCCAACCGGCAGCCAGAAGCAATGGTAACATTAGCCTTTAGGATCGTGTCATCGCCAATCTCTACATCATCACCAATTACCACGCCTGTTTCCAGAGTAATTCGTTCCCCCAGCGTCACCCGCTCCCCAACGACAACAAAAGCCGCCATATTTATCTGTTTTGGCAGGACCGTACTGTCAGCCACGCAGGCCATCTTATGCACCCCTGTAGCAACAAAAGGTTTTTTCAGAAGCAGACCGTGGATTTTTGCAGCGGCAAGATAGGGATTTTCCACCCTGATAAGCGTAACGGGGCCCTCTTCCACGTCCATGGGCACAATCACTGCACTGCCTTCACAAGCTTGTAATTTACCCACCTCGGCTGATTTAATAAGAAAGCTGACCTCTCCCCTTACTGCTGTTTCAAGGGGAGCGAAACCGCTTATTTCCAGGTTGAAATCACCGCTGATTTCGCCATCAACAAGATCCGCCAGCTCTTTTATACTAAATCTATTGTCACTCACATTATCCTCTCAGAAGTCAACTACCATACATCAGGTAGTTGCCACGCTTTTCCATAAAACTATTCAATTTCGGCTGCCAGTCCTTCTCAATTTGAAGGAGGGCGACACCGTTTTCCAGTGCCAGACGAACATCACGGTCACCAAGTATAAGATCCATGGGAAGCCTTTTAAATTCATACTCGTAGGGTGGTTCTTTATAACAAAATTCATCTGGATAGCGCAATATAATTGCCTGCAGCAGCGCAAGGCTGGTCCGATACGGGAGAAAACGACCGACATCGGTAACGTGAATCTGAAAACCGTTACAGGGTTGCTCTGCCCACTTCCCTGAGGTCGGTTGAAACACGAGAGGCCTGAAGGAACAGCCCGGCATCTCTGTTGCCGCCAGGTCTTTCAGTAGCTCAGCAGGGTTCCAGAAAGGTGCACCCACGAACTCGAAAGGCAAGGTTGTGCCTCGACCTTCTGAGCAATTTGTCCCTTCCCAGATCACCTGACCGGGATACACCAGAGCTGTCTCCGGGGTTGGCATGTTCGGAGATGGTGCTATCCACGGGAACCCTGTGTCCCGGAAAAGCATGGATCGCTTCCAACCCTCCATGGGAATAACCTGCAAATCAGCACCAATATGAAACTCTTTGTTAATGAAAAGTGCCAGTTCCCCAAAGGTCATACCATGACGCATTGGTATGGGATAAAGTCCCACAAAGGAGCTGCAGTCATCGTTAAGGATGTTCCCCTCAACTGCTGTGCCGCCGACAGGATTGGGCCGGTCAAGTACCACAATTTGTTTCCCATATTCCGCAGCAGCCTCCATACAGTAAGCCATGGTATAGAGAAAGGTATAAACTCTGGTACCCACATCCACAATATCAATGAGCAATGTATCAAGGTGATCAAACATAGAGCGATCCGGTTTTCTCTTCTCACCATAAAGCGAGAACACGGGAAGCCCGCTCACCGGATCTGTGGCATGATCTGATTCGATCATGTTATCCTGTTTTTCTGAAAAAAAGCCGTGTTGCGGTGAAAAAAGACAAGTCAGCTGTTCACCATAACGAGCCAGCAGCAGATCCCTGCTGTGATGCAGCTTTGAATCTGTGGACGCCTGATTACAGAGCAGCCCAAGACGCCGCCCTTTGAGAAAACCGTCCTTTCCCCTCAGATTTTCAATTCCAACACTGATCTTCATAGACAAGCTCATAAAAAAAGTCAAAAACATGATGGACTTGCAGATACGCGTAGACTTCGAAAAATTTCATATCCCAGGCACAGAAATATCCTTTCTTGTCGGTATACTAAAGCACCTTGAAAAGATAAGAAATTTATGCCCCAAGGGCACTTCCTAAGGGCGTATAACGAAGGGGATGATGCGTTTTCACAAGTTCAGCATTATTATTCCACGGTCACACTTTTCGCCAGGTTTCTCGGTTGATCAACATCACATCCGCGCCGTGAAGCAATCTCGTAGGAGAGGAGCTGGGCTGGTATTGTATAAAGAATAGGATTAAGCTCTTCATGCACCTCCGGTAAATAAATAACATCATCAGTAATACATTTCAAATGTTCATCCCCTTCAGTTCCGATAAGAATCAGACGTCCCTGCCTTGCCTTTATCTCTTCAAGGTTGGAGATGGATTTCTGGTACACCGCATCTTTCGGGGCAAGCCCAAGAACAGGCATATCCTTATCAATGAGTGCAATGGGACCATGCTTCAGCTCACCCGAGGCATATCCCTCTGCATGAATATAAGAAATCTCCTTGAGCTTGAGAGCACCCTCAAGGGCAATGGGAAAATTGAGCCCACGTCCGACAAAAAGAAAATCCCGCGCATCGTAATAACTTTCTATTAATTTTTTAATCTCTTCCTGAAGACGGGGAAGCATTGCATCAATTACTGCTGCAAGATTGATAAGTTCACGCCCCAACTCCAACCGTTTATCCGCCTCCATCCTGCCACGCTTTTCGGCAAGATAAAGGGTAAAAAGAAAAAGTGCCGCAAGCTGAGAGGTAAAGGCCTTGGTGGAGGCCACTCCTATTTCAGGACCTGCGTGGGTATAGACTGTCCCGTGGGCCTCACGAGTCATGGTGGATCCCACCACATTACAGATGGTCACAATCTTTGAGCCAAGGTCCCTGGCCAGACGTATGCCTGCCAGGGTGTCAGCTGTTTCTCCCGACTGAGAAATAGAAACCGTCAGGACTTTTTCGTCAATGAGGAGCTTTCTGTATCTGAATTCAGAGGCTATATCCACTTCTACCGGAATCTTGGCCCAGCGCTCAATCCAGTATTTGGCCACCAGTGCAGCATGCCAGGAGGTTCCACAGGCAACAAGAAAGATTCGCTCTATCCCTGCAAGTTCATCATCGCTGAGATTCATCTCCGGCAGCTCAACACTGCCAGTTTCAGGATTGATACGACCACTCACAGTATCAATGATTGCCTGGGGTTGTTCATATATTTCCTTGAGCATAAAGTGTTTAAAACCACCTTTTTCAGCCATCGCTGAATTCCATGAGATGGTTTTTACCTCTTTTTCCACCTTATCTCCGGTAACAAGCGAGTAGATTGTGTGACTGTCCCCTTTTAAAACGACAAGTTCAAGGTCATCAAGAAAAACAATCTGATCCGTATAGGGCAGCAGGGGAGGAATATCAGAAGCCATAAAGCCCCCTTCCTCATCGTGAACACCAAGCACCAGGGGACTGTGATTGCGTGCGGCAATCAGGGTATCCGGCATTCCTGTCCACAGCACACCAAGGGCATAGGAGCCCTCAACCCGGGCAAGAGCTTTGCTTACCGCAGCGCGCAGATCATCCTCAAGATACTCTTCTATGAGATGAGCCAGCACCTCAGTATCTGTCTCGGAAGCAAAAGTATGACCTTTTTCCAGCAGCTCGTTGCGAAGTGAGTGGTAGTTCTCGATAATACCGTTATGAACAACCACCAGCTCACCTGTACAGTCACTGTGAGGATGAGCATTTTCAGTGGTAGGGGCGCCATGGGTTGCCCACCGGGTATGACCAAGTCCAATATGGGCTGGTGCACCAATGGCCTCCCCAAGGATATTTTCAAGGTTCTGGAGTTTTCCCTCACTGCGATACTTTACCAGTGCCCCGTCCTGAAGGTACACGATGCCCGCCGAATCGTAGCCTCTGTATTCCAGACGCTTTAGACCTTCCAGCACAACCGGAACCAGCATTCTTCTCCCCACATACCCTACAATTCCACACATATATGCCCTCCAAACTCTTTCTTTAACTGTAACTGTGATTTCTTTTGAAGAATATTAATTACCCAGATTAACATGCCATTTTTCAATATTGCGAGTTTTTTCTTGTTCCCTTCCCAAAAATGAGTATTTTCATAGATGGAAACAGCAACAATTTTGCAAAAAGCTAAAACAAGCGATGGCTAAGTAGCAAAGCCCATACACCGAATGCCTTCAAATGCACCCAGAGTACTTCATGCGGGCGTACAACGAAGCAGGTGGAGAGTTTTTACGGACACCATCACAATCTCCATAACACTACTCCATATACCCACAAAATGACCATGGATAACAGACAGCGCTTAAAAGAAATAATTCTTGAGAAATCATATCGTAAAGGAACGTTCACCCTTACCTCCGGTAAGACGTCAGATTTTTACGTGGACGTGAAACAGACATCTCTTTCAGCTGAAGGAAGTTACCTCTGCGGTAAGCTTATTCTCGAACTGATGCTGCAGGCAGATGAACCCATCCTGGCCGTTGGCGGAATGACTCTCGGTGCCGATCCATTGGTAACAGCCGTGTCTGTTGTCAGCCACCTTGAGGGCCATCCCGTTCCCGCATTTATTGTCCGGAAAGAAGCCAAAGGACACGGTACAGAAAACTACATTGAAGGGTTAAGCAATATGCCAGCTGGCTGTAGAGTAACCCTGCTCGAAGACGTTGTTACCACTGGGGGCACACTGGTCAAGGTAATTGACCGAGTTGAAGCAGCCGGTTTTACCGTAGCTCAGATTGTCACAGTGGTAGAACGTCAGGAAGGCGGTGTGGAAGTACTTGCAAAAGCCGGCTATAAGCTCGAAGCCCTTTTCACCCGCGAACAACTGCTCAGATGATCCCATGAAATGTCGAAACTGTTCTGAAAAATTGGAAGTCCTCCGTCAGTGCCGTCGCATTCGTCTGCGCTGTACCGGTTGCAACAAAGAATATCAGATCCATGAGGTTGCAAGTGACCTCGACGAAGAAACAGAAAAAATTCTGGAGCGCTATACAGTTATTATCTACGATTGATAGTGCAGTAAAAACTCTTCCCCTCCTTGTTATTTGCCCCTTAAGAAGTGGGGGGGGTGAAACTATGACGACCCTATTATTCACAAACCCATTGATATAGTAACATATAATAGCTGCACTCAAAAAAAACCAGGCGGCATCACCATCGAACACCCATGGGCTTCATGAAGTAATAATAGAATTTTTTATCATTTTTTACAAAACACCACGGAATATATAGGCAAAACAAGACGTGTATTAACAACAGGTTAGCATCAACCCCCATACAATGCCGGAAAAATAGGTATTTATACCTATGGTAAAAAAAATTCCTAATGTTAAAATAGAGCAGGATAGTAAAAACACCAATGAAGTGTTATCTGTTCATGCTATAAAGATAAATTTTTTTCGTCCCTCAATAAGAGGTAACTGGTGATGTTAAGTAATCAACAATATGGGATGAAGGTACAAAAATCTTTTGTGAAAACAAATGATACCGCATCGATACGATGTCCAGATTGCGCTCTGGTCAAGAACATTGCCGTTGGAAAATTTCGCAACAACAAGCACACCCTTAAAACCCGATGTAGCTGCGGGTCAACCTTTCTGGTTGCCCTTGACTTTCGCAGACATTATCGCAAGCCAACCAAAATAATCGGGATCTACTCTCTTATCGGCCCCAATTCCAGCGGTGGGGGAAAGATGCAGGTGAACAACATCTCCCGCAGCGGAGTTTCTTTCACTGTTTCAGGCAGACACACAATTGGTGTCGGCCAGAAAGCACTGCTTCACTTCCAGCTCGATGATAAAAACCAGACCGAACTCACCAAAAAGGTGCTGGTAAAAAACATCCGGAACAACAATAATTTCGGCTGTGAGTTTGTCAATCAGACCCAGATAGGCAAAAACCTAGGCTTCTATCTGCAACCCTGAGCACTCCTCCAGTCAGCTCTGCAACAACTTCCCCATCAACGATTGAGCTCTATTGAGAAACGGTCCAAGTGTGTCAATATCTAACGCGCTGATAACGATCCCCTCTTTTGCGGCCTCCATGAGCAATACTCTGTCATCTTCCACCTGATCCGCCTTATTAAAGAGTTTCAAACACGGGATCGATCCAATCTCAAGTTGCTGCAACAGTTCATCAACGACCTTCATCTGATCACGAAAGCAGGGATTAGAGAGATCTACGACATGAACCAGCAAATCAGCCTCTTCCAGTTCCTCAAGGGTTGCCTTAAAAGCTTGAAGCAGTTCAGCGGGCAGTTTTTTGATGAATCCCACCGTATCGGTTATCACAACTTCCATATCTTTTGGGAAGCGGAGTCTGCGACTTGTCGGGTCAAGGGTGGCAAAAAGTTTATCCTCTGCCACAATATCGCTTTTAGTCAGGGTATTCAGCAGAGTGGATTTGCCAGCATTGGTATATCCCACAAGAGACAAAACAGGCAGGTCTTTTTTCCTGCGTCGCGACCTGCGCCGATAACGCTCTTTGCTTACCTTTTTCAGCTCTTTAGAGAGTCTAGCCAGGCGATCATTGATACGCCTTTTATCTATCTCAAGTTTTGTTTCTCCAGGGCCTCTTGCTCCTATACCGCCCGTCAGTCGAGACAGTGCATCATCGCGAGATGAAAGTCTGGGCAGCATATACTTCAACTGTGCCATTTCCACCTGAAGTTTTCCTTCACGGCTCAAGGCCCGGTGAGCAAAAATATCCAGAATAAGCTGCGTTCTGTCAATAACCCGAAGTTCACTGTAATCAGTGATGGAACGAATCTGGGAAGGATTCAGTTCCTGATCAAAGATAAGCAGGTTGGCTCCTAGCTGCAAAGCCTGGATAAGGATATCAGCAAGCTTTCCCTTCCCAAGAATAAGACGGGGGTTAACCTTACGTCTTTGTTGCAGTACGGTAGCCAGAACAACCACATCATCAGACCTTGCAAGTTCCACCAGCTCACGCATGGACTCTTCAGAAAGGATCTTCGATTGGCTGCTGACCCCGATCAGGATTGCCCTATCCTGGCCGCTTGCAACTTCTTTGGCACTACTTTTTTTACTGAACTCCCCTTCCAGGGCATGAATAAAATTTTCAAAGGAATCTTTCTGATTGGCCGGGTGTACCGGAGCAAGGAAACCCCAATTTTCACCGTCACGGGTGTCGGGTAACAGGTGCACCGAATGAAGATCTTCGGGTGAACCTTCACTGGAGACTTTCAGTACGGAAAGCATATCAAGCCGCAGAAAAAGAAGATCCATAAGATCTTCATCATTGATATCCTCACCGGCGAGATGGGTATGAACCAGTCGCAGCCCTTTCAAGCGGCCACGGCTTCTAACATGAGAGAGCTGGGGAATCATAATTCCCCTGAAATCACCAACTATAACAGCTTCAATCCTTCCAGATCGATGCAGAAGCAGACCGATCTGCCGATTCATGTCAAAAGAGAGCTGACAGAGACTCCGGGCTGTTTCAGGGCTGATAACATCATCCCTGTTTCCCCGCTTGCCTCCAAGACGCTCCAGCTGTTTCAGCTGACTTTTTTTCAGGCCGCTGGTATTACCGCTGACAAGTGCTATAACAGATTCTCCTGAGGATCAAAACATATCACAAGACCGACCAGAAGCTTGTCCGACAAAAGGAACTTCTGTAAAATAAGTGCAGGCATATAACTTATATTCCAAGCATTATTTTTTTGAAATAACGAAGACTTTTGGCGAAAGGTCATTCTCGGACAGCTTCCTAGTTGCTAAGGTATTGTTTGATGGCAACAGCAATGGTTTCAAAAACTTTGCGAAAGACCTCTTCATCACGCTCCAGCAGTGTTACCCTGAACCCCTGCAGATCGGTGGCAAAAGAAGTCAGGGGCACCACACAGACCCCGGTGGCGCCCAGCAGGTAGTAAACAAAACGTTTATCCAACGATGTTCCTTCCGGGTTCACTAAAGCTTCAACCATCTCCCGTACTTCGTTGTTTTCAATGGGCAGTCTCTGGGAATGGGTCAAAGCACCATCTTCAAAGCAGACACTCATATAAAAAGCGCCATTAGGACGATTGACCAGCACCCCTTTCAAATCCTTTAATGAGTCATAGGCAATATTGGAAAACTTCTCATAACGGCGGATCCGTTCTTCAAGGTATCCCTGATACTCTGGATGTTGCACAACAGCAGGATACACAGACTGAGGCAGGGTTGTGGAGCAAACCTCAACCATTTTAGCATTGAGGATGGACTGAACATACTTGGCAAACATGGGATCTTTGTCCCCGTTATAAACTTCAATCCAGCCACAGCGGGAACCCGGCCAGGGCATCTCTTTGGAAACACCGCGCATGGCAATGGCCGGGACATCCCCTATCACATCGGAAAGGGGTGAAGTCGATGTGCCATTATAAACAATATGATGGTACACCTCATCGCAAACGATGAACAGGTCGTACCGCTTGGCAAGTTCAACAATGGACTCGAGAATATGGGTTGGATAGACTGCCCCCGTCGGGTTGTCGGGATTAATAATCAAAATCCCGGCTACAGCAGGGTTATACTTGATGGATTTTTCAAGATCATCAAGATCAGGATACCAATGATGATTGGGATCGAGGATGTATGTGAGCGGTTTATCTCCTGCATGTGCTGCTTCCGCTGAAGAATGGGTGGTATAGCTTGGTGTTGGAACCAAGACGCGAGCAGTTCTTTTCAGGAACCCGAATATTTTTGAAATTGCATCACCAAGTCCGTTAAAAAACAGAATATCCTCGGGATCAATCTGGGCACCACCTCTCTTGTTGGTTTCTGCCGCAATAAACTCACGGGTGGAAAGCACTCCCCTGGTCGGACAATAGCCATAGGTAGCATCCTGCATGACCGCATCTGAGACAATCTCCTTCATCCAGGAAGGAATCGCCTCTCCCTTCATGATGGGATCGCCTATGTTTTCCCAGTTGGTACTGAGACCGAGTTTCTGCAGTTTCATGCCAACATTCACGATATTACGAATCTCGTATGTCAGCTCACCTGCACCTATATGGACTATATCTGTCCTCATTCACTTTACTCCATTTATATATCGACCAAGGCAGAATCAAGCCCTGTCAGTTCGGCTTTCTGCATTTGCATTACTCAATTACCACAACACTTCCCTGGAGTCAACCAACGCTCACAACTGTCATTCTCTTATCATTATTCATCATACTTGTGCAGTTTGTTCTGCAAAGTCTTTCGAGTAATTCCAAGCCTTCTCGCCGCCTCACTCTTATTACCGCCAGTTTCTTCAAGAGTCTTCAGGATCAAGACCTTTTCCTGGGCCTGAAGCGATGATGACACACTCTCTTTCACATCCTGCCCGGGCGATGCACCCTGTTGCTGAATCGGGAGTGGCAGACTCTTTTCAGTGAGATACTCACCCCGCATAAGAATCACGCCGCGTTCAACAGCATTCTCCAGTTCACGGACATTGCCAGGCCAGCGATAATTACACAGCAGATCCATACACTCCGGGGTTACCCCAGCCACTTCGCGTCTATTTTTTTTCGCAAATTTATGCACAAAATGATCAACAAGTAAGGGAATATCCTCCCTTCTGTCCCGAAGTGGAGGTACCACAACGGTGACCACGTTTAGTCTGTAATAGAGGTCCTCACGAAAATTTCCATTCCTGACTTCCTGCTCAAGATCCCGATTAGTGGCAGCAATAATTCTTGCGTCAGTATGGATGGTTTCCTCACCACCAACCCGCTGCAGTTCGTGTTCCTGAAGAACCCGAAGCATCTTCACCTGCATAGCCTGAGAAGTCTCACCAATCTCATCAAGAAAGAGAGTCCCCCCCTCTGCCTGGACAAACTTTCCTTCCCGGCGCTTATCCGCTCCAGTAAATGCCCCTTTTTCATGGCCGAAAAGTTCAGACTCCAACAGACTTTCAGCAAGGGCGGCACAATTCACCTTAACAAAGGGCTTATTGCTCCTGTCACTGTTGTTGTGCAACTCCGCGGCGACCAACTCTTTACCTGTCCCTGATTCACCATTGATCAGCACCGTGGCCTCCGTGGGAGCCACATAGGATATCATCTCCAGGAGCTCCTGCATCAGCGGCGAGGTACCGATGATAGAAGAAGGTCCGAGTTCGACCTTCGTCTCCTGCACCTCATGTTTCCGCTCCTCCACCTGTCTTTTATCCACTGCACGTTCAAGGGTTAACCGTAAACGATCAAAATCCAGGGGTTTGGTCAGATAATCATACGCACCATGCTTAATAGCCACAACTGCTGCATCCACAGAGGAATATGCCGTCATAATAATGACCGGCAGAGCAGGATGGCTGGTATGGATTCTAGAAAAGGCCTCCATACCATCCATCCTGGCCATACGGACATCCATAAGTACAGCGTCGTAAGAGAACTTCTGTACCGCTTCAACTGCGGTCCGGCCATCATCAGCCTCCACACACTTCCATCCCCACTCCTTAAACATGGAGCAGAGCATATAGCGATGGACCTGCTCATCATCGACCACCAAAATGGTTACCTGCTTCGCCACAAGCCGCCTCCTAGCCCTTCAACTGCTGCAGAGCCCAGGCAATATTCTGCCCCAGCACTTTCATGGTATTCATACCCTCTTCATCTCCGGCTACTTCTCCTTTTTCACGGCCCATTCCGATGTTCCAATAATTGGATCCAATAACTATCATCTGTCCTATAAGAAAGAAATGATTAATAGTATCAAACACATGGATGGCACCAGCACGTCGTGCGGAAACAACAGCAGCACCAAGTTTTCGCTTAAACATATCGTCATTAGCACGACTCACCATGCCACAACGATCCATCAGTGCCTTCATTTCAGTTGAGACATCAGCAAAATACGTGGGTGACCCCAGCAGAATAGCATCCGCACCTTTCATTTTATCCAGACAATCGTTAATACAATCTTTTTCAACAGCACAACGCCCGTCCTTCTTTTCAAAACATTGATAGCAGGCAATACAGCCGCGAACCTCAGTACCGGCAAGCTGCACCAATTCGGTTTCAACTCCCGCTGCATCAAGCTCTGCCAGGGCAGTACGCAGCAAAAGAGCAGTATTTCCATCTTTTCTGGCGCTTCCGCAAAAAGCTACAACTTTCATATTCTTCGCTCCTGTAATCGTTACCTTTATATTTTTTAAAACAATTTCAGCCTGCGTTTTTTATACCGTATCCTGAATCTTTTTTCCGAAAAAAACAGAAAAAGATTTTCACATTTGCAAAGGCCTGTGATTAAATGATTATACCTAACAATGTTTTTGATGATCGTACCTGATATTTTTCGTAATCATAAATCCGTGAGTGTTCGATGGTGATGCAGCCTCGTTTTTTTTAAACACGTTGGCTACAGGAAACTCCATCAATAGGTTCAAAGAGAACAGGACGTGTCGGCGACAAACACCCCGAAGGGATGTGGGTAGTTTTTTCAAACATATCTGATCACCAGTTTAACATTTTATTTCAATATGTCATCAAAACAAAACTATTGCAAATCCGTCACAGTTTCAGGGGTAATACACACAGGAGCAAAATCTTATGACCAGAAAAATGAGCCTGCGATCAAAAGCCATTATCGTGTTTTTCATCACTGTCTTTCTCATCCTTGGGGCACTTTTCGCCAGCCTTGGAGAGTTGCGTAATCAAGTTCTTCGCAATGAGGCTCAAGCAGTTGCAGACCAGGTGGTCTCTTTTAGATCCTGGGTAGCAGGGTCCGGCATGGTCTGGGTAAACAAACTCACACCCCAATTCGATGAGTACCTTGCAGTCCACGAAACTGGTGGAAACACCCGCTTTTACGGAAAAAACCCGGCCCTCGCCACCCGTGAACTCTCCACTATCGCCAACAAGACATCAACCCGAGCATCATTTACGGTCACAAGTAATAATGTCAGACAGAAAGCAAATACTCCAGATGAATTTGAAAAGGCTGCAATCGCAGAATTTACTGCCAACAAGGGAACACAATTTGTAGAAAAATATGAAGGAGACTCCTATCGTTATGCCAGGCCCCTGTTTATCAAGGAAGGCTGCCTGAGATGCCATGGCGATCCCGCAAATGCTCCTGCTGCGGTCATTCAAAAATATGGTAACCAGAAGGCTTTTCATTATAAAGTTGGCGACATTCGGGGAATAATCTCAGTCAAACTCCCCTCCATCGGACCTTCAACAGCACTACAAACCCTGGCCACCCCCTTGTCGATTGGGGCACTTATACTTGCATTCCTGATCAACTTTCTCTTTACAACCCGATTTATCTTAAACAGACTTCATAAGTTGACCAAAGACACAAAAGCCATTGTTTCCGGAAACCTGGACACACCATTGCTCTACACACCACCTGAAGAATCCAATGATGAGGTAGATCATGTATACCACTCTGTTGATCTTTTAAAACGCAGCATGGAGCTGGTTGTCAGGAAAATCAAAAGGAAATCCTAATGTTTCCTTATCGAACCGTCACAAATAATAATGACTGACAAAAGACAAAACAGCGATCTCCTGCGTGGAGAAGGTGACGGAAGCATTAATGGTATTTCCATCGCCTCTTTCCTGCAAATGCTGGAACAGGAGCGTCACAGCTGCCGGGTTCAGGTCCAGTCCGTGGACAAAGTTGGATTTCTCTACTTTGAGGATGGAGATCTGATTGATGCAGAACAGGGTCACCTCCATGGAATCGAAGCCGCATACACCGTAGTCTCCTGGGAGGAACCCAGTATTGCCCTAGGAGAAGCTATTGCACGACCAAGGCGAATAGAACACCCACTTGGCTATATCCTTCTCAATGCTGCAAAACATCAAGACGAACAGGCTGAAGAAATGACATCACCCACAATTACATACGTCTCCAGTGAAACAAAAGAGAATAACGATTACCAGACCACAATAAACGTACTATCTGGAATTAACGGAATCCGCTATTTCTACCTTCTGAACAGAGCAGGAAAAATTGTCGTACACTCAGCTCCCAATCAGACACTTGGCGAGTTGATTATTTACTGTATAATAACCAGTAGCAATCTCAAAAAATCCCTACAGACAAAATCCCCCCGTCGAATACACATGCAGATGAAAGACGGTAGTTCATTGCTCATCATGCCGAAAACAGGAAAGATCCTTGGTATGATACTTGATGCTCACAGTTCTGCATCAGAAGTCACAAGCCAGATAAACACGGGTTTGTCTGTTAAATAAATCCTGCCGGGACTATTATCAATAATATGAACACAATCTTTAAGGAATTTGACATCCTACCGGGGGTACTCGGATCTTGTATATCTGTACGGGATAATGGCATACTTTTTTCAAACCTGCCAGAATCTTTCACTGAGAAAATGGTTAATGAAACAAGCAATAACCTTGGCAGAATGATGCAGATGGCAGAAGTAAAGGGACTGGATCCTCAAACAATGTCCATTCGCTATGACAAATTTGAGATCATTGCCATGCCGCTGGATAACAATGCCACTCTTCTAGTCCTCTGCGAGCCGGGTAGTAACACCTCTCTTATTGGCACCACCGCCTACATGCTGAGGCCTGAACTTGAGAAAAGCATTAAAGAACCTATACCACAGAAGGAGGATATTGTTAGGGTGGCAACGATAGCACCGAGCAACGACCAAGAGTACATAAACAAAGAAACTTCCACCGCCCTAGATACTATAAAAAAAGCCCTGTATGACACAGTAGGCCCCATTGCCGAGATGGTTTATGATGACTGCGTAGAACAGTGGACTAAACACAACCCGCCGAATGTTTCACGAATTTTTGAATTAATCGGTTGCATTTCAACAGAAATTGACAATGCCGACCTTTTTGATGAGTTCAAGAAAAAGATTTCCACCCTTCTTTAATATTCAACGACAATTATAATTCCCGGTCAGCGACAACTATAATTAGAGCTTCCTCAATAAGTCATCCAGCTACAAGCTGAATGGATTTTACTGGCATGAGCCAGTCCGTAAATTTAGCCAATATTTTTACCAAAAGGGCCAATTGT
>JALSMA010000017.1 GCA_026988015.1 Desulfobulbaceae bacterium
GACCCTGCGCCGGGTTACACCGGCAAGGCTGGCAATTTCATCTGTCTCAACTCCCTGACTTTTCAGTGCAATAACCAGATTCCTTCGTTCTTTGTAAAAACTGTCTGGCGCTGGAATCCACAACATCCCGGTGTGATACTTCTGAATCTCTTTGAGTAGTTCCCTTGGCAGCTTGTGTTCAGCATTGGCGTATTTCTTAATGTTCATGATTGCTCTCCACTTTCTTTAACCACGGCTGCGGAACATCCGGATTATGAAACCTGAGCGTGCTGGGGCGCAGCGTGTCCGGGCCGTGGATTATCTCTATGTACTGTTCCGTTACGGCTCCAATTTTTTGATCATCACCAACAAAGCAGACCAGTCCGTAATCCTGACCACAGGGGAATTTGAAACGTCCCTGATTCTGATAAAGCCTGGCTTCAGACCAGTTCTTGGACATGGCTTCCTCCTTAATGGCGTTGACTTTGGCCAGTGCTTCGGCACTGACCTGTTGAATGCAATTCCATGCTTCGTTTTCAGGATAAGTCCAGTTGTTCTTGGGAGGTTCCAAAGGTTTCTCCGGTTCTTTGGGAATAAGGCGAGGCGCTTGATAATCCTGCGGGTTGAACTGGCGGGATGTCTGTTGCAGAGACTCTTTGCCAAATTTCTGAATGGCGTATTCCTGAAGCGGATTAAATCTACTTTTCAGGCTTTCCCACGTTGTTTCTGGAAGCTTCCCTGCCTTGAATGCTGATTGGGCTGCCAGCATGCGGGAACGGAGCCATGCAAAATACTCCGGCTCGAGACGGCGATAGATTTTGCCGCCCGATTCAACATCGCTGGTAGATGTGACTGCCCACTCGAACCAGGCGGTTTCAAGATAGGTGGATACAAAAAGATCGGGCTCCGGTGTGCTGATGTCATTTTCAGTTGGCTGTGGAGCTTGTTCGGAATGCTCACACTCTGAGGAATCGAGATGCGTGAGCATGGTTTGTAAAAGGCTCATGGATTACCTCCGGAAGTTCGGGTTTATTTTTCTTCCCGTTACTTACCGGAGCCAGGCCGTGGGTGTCGGATGGTAGAAAGCGTAGAAAGGGGTTTCTACGGTCAGCGACCTTTCTACACCCCCTTTCTACACCTCTTAACAGTAGTATTATCAGTTAGTTATATATAATTTTGTAGAAAGAGTAGAAAGGTATAGGAATATTACTCACGCATAGCCCGTTTTTTTCACTATGGCCTTCAACTGGAAAAAAGAAAAAATGAACAGTAGGGGGGGGTAACCTCTGGAACCTTTCTACACTTTCTACGCTTGCCGCATAACGCTATAAATAACAGGCAGTTACGATGCAGAAAGGTACTCTTGGGACATTCTACATTGTAGAAAGGTCTTTCTACATCGACGGTCTTTGTAATGATTTTTTCGGGCAGACGCCGATTTGTAATTGTTTTTGTAGCGGAATAACAGTTTTGCCAGCTATCTGTCGATTTCTAATCGTTTTACCAGCGAAATAACAGTTTTGCCAAAATCTGCCGGGGATATAAACAAAAAGCCCGCAGAGGTGAATCCACGGGCTTCAAAGAAATATGATTTGTGAAAATCAGCGTTTTTTGTTTGACTGAGACAAGATAGAGCCTGCCAACGATTTTGTCGTATCATTGTACTTTGAGCTCTGCAGAACCTTTGAGGCGACATCCTCCATTTCGGCACCGGTCTGATGTTTGGATTTAGATTGTGACAATGCTGATCCGGCCAAAGACTTCTGAATCTGGGAGGCATTCTGATCTTTGAGAATATCAGAAGCCATTGAAGCGATTTGTTTTGATGTCTGTTTTTTGTTATTTGCCATTTGCATATCTCCTATCGTTATTGATTCCTGTGAGATTCCAGTATGCTTTCAACCAGTTTATAAACGGTTGTTCCTGTGGTGCGCGGCCAATCATCGCAAGGCGGGTTGTCCCGTTGTCTGGCTCTCCTGATGGCATCGGCAATCATTGTGTCAGATATTCTTCTGACATTGATGCCTTTGTCATAGCCGGGAAGATGACGCTCCAGTTTTTGTGAACATATCTGCGAACTGCTGACACCTCCGCCATCCTCGAAATGCAGAAGAAGCCAGAATTCGAATTTGGGATTACTGAGTGCAAACCCATAATTATCGGCCTGCTGGGACCATTGATGCAGCTGTGACAATTGTTCGTCAGTCCACTGGTCCTTGTCGACCACTAGCCATGCTTCATCCGACTTTTTCAAGCCTTCATTTTTCAGGTGTTTTTCCATTCGAGCAAGCACCTGCGGGGGAGCGCTATCATGTTTGCTTTTCAGGCAACTGACCCGAATGACTGAATTTTGATCATTGAAAATCGCAAAATACTGCGGCTCTGTTTTACTGCCTTCAACGGCAAGTACAAAAATTTTCCGGTATCGACGCTCACCCAGTGGGCGACTGAATTTTCTTCGTTTAGGAGGCATCAGTCATCCTCCCTTCGATTTGTCAGAGCATTGCTCAGAAGGATTCTGGGGATACCTCCCAACCGTCCTTGAAGATAGCTTTTACGGATATCCTTATCATAGCGGACATCTTTATAGTCGCTGAATGACAGAAGTTCGGAACAGCCTTCACGGTTTCTTTCCGCCACCCACATTTCATCACGCCGGAAAAGCCCCTGATCCATCAGAAGAACATCATGCGTCGTAATTAACAATTGAGCCCGGCTTTCAGTGCTGCAATTCGCCAGATATGCCTCTATCAATTGCCTTGTCAGCAGGGAATGAAGGCTGCGGTCAACTTCATCAATGACATACACTTTTTTGGAACTGGTGGCCGAAACTTCAAGAAATGCCGGTAGCAGATCGATTACCCTTTGGGAACCATCGGATTCCTGGCGTATGTCAAACTTGGCTTCGGTTCCGTCACTTCTTGAATGAAATGTAACCAGCTTTTTGGCGACCAGCTCACCGGCTTTTCTTGTAATAATAAACCGCTCGTTTGTTGGTGAGGCCAAAAAGCGAATAGTCATGCCTTCCTTGACATCTTCCTGCAGCTTGCTTTTGAAGCTTTCCGGGAGAGGGATGTTTTCAAATGGAATTTCCTCTCCACCCAGATGGGAAATGCCGGTATCGAGCTGGGGCAGCATCTCATTCATGGTGCTGTACAGTGGATGGCCTTCATCAAGGAAATGTTCAAACGGTTCAAATCTTGAGTCAGGAGCAATCAACTCCAGCGTGTCTTTGAACCAGTCATATACTGGCCTGAATTTATCGACTTTCTGAGATACCGAGTTGGTCAGAAACAGCTGATTGTCTCTTGTTCCCTTGAAGGCAAAATGCAGAAATTGTTCTTTATCCAGTGAGCTGTCAAAATTTGGCTCATCACCTTGCCTGTCATAGAGGACCTTTTCGCTGGTGCTGGTGATTTGAACAAGCTTTTCGTGGGTGACGGCTTTTCTGGTCACAGCAAAGCTGAATTCATAGATTATTTCATCAATCAGCAGCTCCAGTTTGAAGCGCGACGGCTTTTCAAGGCTATCACTGTCAAGTCGGTATGGTTCAACCGGAATTAAACTGTCGGGTCCAGTCCCTCGAACAACCAATCCTTTAACAAAACTCAGAGCTTTGAAAAAATTTGTCTTGCCAGATGCATTGCCGCCATAAATGGCAGCTACTGGTAAAATTCTTGTCTGATATTTTGGTACCTTGGGAACTCGGTCTCCATGCTGCCTTTCTCGACTGGCAACCATGGAAAAAGAGACCGAATCTCGAAAGGACATCCAGTTTTCTATTGAAAAACTCAGGATCATTATATAGCTCCTTATGTGAAATTAGCTCATTAAACACCATCTAATATATGAACTAAAGCGACTCGTGTCAAGCTAAAAGAGATATTTTCTCATAAAACAAGATTACAGCATAAGATTTGACTGAATGGAATACATTTTTGTTCCATATCGTTTCTGACTGATGGCAACATCGAAACCAGCCTCACGTATGGTTTCAAGGTCGTTGGCAAAGCGCTGGGCAAACTGCCTCGATGAATCCATTTCAAAACGCAATCCAAAATCACGGGACACACGCTTGAGTGCTACAAATAACTCCCGGGATAAAACATTATTCAGACTGCCGTCATCTTCGAACTTAATCTGGTATCGGGCAACGAACTCCTGAATGTGGTCAACACGGCGGTCGTTGTACATATCTTTCTGGTCTGCCTCCACAGCGTTCTGCCACGCCTTGAACAGAGTAGAAAGCGCCGTTGCCGTATGGTTGGATTCACGGGCAGTCTCACGGCTGGTCTGATTGATACTCTGAATCTGCTGTTTGAATGCCGGAGCCAGCTGGGTCATACCCTGTTCAACCCGCTCCTGTGATGAACCAGCCAAAAGCATCAAATACATTAAACTTAGGTATTCATTACAGCGCCGCTTATCATGATTGCCGAGAGCCTCATGCAGTAGCTTCATCGCCTGTGTGCGCATCCCATCTTTCATCATAGCCAGGACCTCGCTGGTTCTTTTCATGATGGCAGAAATAATCAGATCACGTTTTTGCTGAATGGCTGCGATCACTTCGGACTCAATAAAGCAGTCATTGCCCTGATTGCCGATGTCGAAATTAATAACAAAGCTTCGGGACTGAATTTCAGACAGTCCTCCACACAAGGGCTCGATACCGGTAGTATTGAGCAGACATTTGGTTCGCTCAGTTACCGTTTCACTGTCAGTACCGCTCTTGCGCTTTTCTTTGGCAATGCCAGTGATGCTGGTCAGCATGAACGTGGTAAGGTCCTCGGTCATTTGTTTCACCTCTATATTGTCGAGAACAATAAGAGGGTTTTGGGAACCATCAGTATAATTTGCGGCATCGGTTGCCTTCTTGTGCTGCGGCTCACCGTAGAGCAGTGCCGAGATAATCTTGCTGGCCGTGGTTTTACCAGATCCGGCTGATCCTTCAAAACGGGTCATAGGTCTGGTACCTGAAAAATCAATCAACAGAAAACAAGTTAGCCACGACAGAATCAGAAAACGGTCTCCCTGAGAACAGGTCATGTTGTTGACCAATAGATCAACCAGCAACTTATCGGCTTCTTCCGGTGAAGCATCTTTCAGAAATTTGAGCGGCTTCATTTTGCGGGAACCGTCAAGAATAATCCCATCAGCATTGCCACCGTTCTTGAGAATTTCAATGCCATCCGGAGTGATGCGGGCAATCTCATGGTCTTGATTGTTCAGGTTGAAATAGATCGTAAAATTGGAAATGTCGGTGTGCAGCCAGGAGAAATGATCACGGACCTGTCCACGGATCATGGCCAGACTGGGCAAAACTTCAAAAAACGTGCGTCCGCCATTGGAGGTTGGAACCATCCCTGTGTGTTTGTAGAGCATTGCGGCATACTGTCTTTTGCGGCCGCGATCGGGTGAGTCCATCCAATAAATGGAATTGTCGAAATACATAAATGGCTCCCCGGTCTGGGTGTGAAAGAACTGGGCACCATTGGCCGTAAACCAGTCATAAGCGGCTTCGGCAGCCGCTGTGTAATCAGGAGCACCATTTTCCAGTTTCGTATCGATCAACACCTCATCAACACGGGCTCGGCAGGAGCCGGGAGGAGATCCTCTCAGGCGTTTGGCTTTCTTTTTTTCCTTCTTGGCAATGTTGCGTCGATTCTGCTGAACAGAACGTACCTGTTCTTTGAGGGTGGCCATTGGAACGGCTTTTCCGAGGCGTTCCTGAACCAGTTTAAGGAGGCGACTCTGCTCAAGAGGTGAATGGGCCGCAATTTCGGCCAGAACCGGCTCGAGCTGGCGGTTTCTTTCTTCTTCCGATGCATCCTCCGGCAATCCCTGTATTCCGAATTCAACAGGTGTACAAGCCTTGAAAAGTAATTCCTGAAATTCATCTTTGCCATTTCCCGATGCAAAGAAGTCATTTACATCGATCTTGGCATTGGCAAGCAGGGTTTCGGCATCACGAATATCCTCGGCAGAGTGTCCTTCGAGCAATTTGGCCAGTTCCCGTGGACCAACAGCCGCCGTCAAGTTGAACCTGTTCTGCAGTTCCTGACGCGCCTGCTGCTGGGATTCATCCAAAGGAATTGTCACCAGCTTTGTGTCAATTTTATGCTCGGCCAGAGTGCGTGCGGTTTGCAGTGCTCCTTTGAGGCCAGCCTCTGATATTTCATTGTCCTGGCAGATATAAACGGTCTTGATACCCCGCATCTTCGGCACAAGGCGTTCCCAGTCAGCGGCTCGAATTCTCACTGTCACAGGAGAGAGTGCCGGAAATCCTTGCTGCATAAGAGCAATGCAATCCGTCACTCCCTCGGTAATGATAATGTGATCCGGCTTGCCCAGCAGGCAGTCTTCATTGAAGAGAACGGCATTGTTTATGAAGCGGGCAACATAAGGTCTCTGATGTTCATCGTGAACAGGGAGTTTTTTTATATTTTCCCTGTTCCCAGTTTGCATCAGAAGTCCATGGCGTTTTGCGGCCGATCATGAACACGACACGACCGCGACTCCAGTATGGAAAGATGATGCGCTTCTCAAAAAACGGGTTCAATCCATCCTGACTGGTGGGCCGAAACGCTCCGGTGGCAGCCAGCTCTCTTTTGCTGAAGCCGTTATCTCCGGAACGCAGGGACGCAATGACACCGGATTCGTTATCGGCATAACCGATCAGAAGATCATCGATGGTTTCATCGCTGATGGCATATTTTTCTTTCAGCCATGTAAGAGCTTCCGAATTTTCCTTCAACCGGTGATGATAGTATCGCGCCAGTTCGGTCAGTGCATCTTTGACACGGATTTCAAATAAGCGGTCGTTTTCAGTCTGTTCCAATCGTTCCTGTGTAAGCCCATACCGTGACAAAGGAGGCATTCCGGCCTTTTCAGCAAGGAAGTCCCGGGCCTGTCGATGACTATCAGGCATGGGACCCGATTGCCCGGCCGTAACCACGCCCGATTGAACAAACTCAACCAACTGCAGGACATCACCGCCCACACCACAGCCGAAACAATACCATCCCTGTTTGTCGAGCATCACATGCAGTGATCGATGCGACTGGCTTTGATGATGTGGACAGTCGCATTGAAGCCTCTGCCGGGATTCCTGAGTAATTTTTCCCGCAAGGAGTTCCCTTACCACATCACCAATATCGAGCTCGGTTATCAGACGGTAATATTCTCTGACATTATCTGTTCCCCCCATACTCATTGTGCCCCCGCGCAAGCTGTCTGCTGTTCAGGGCTATTTGTATTATTCAAAAAAATGGAGAGGAATGTCTTTCTGTTATCCACCTGACATTTCTTGGCGCAATTACGGATTCCCCAGCGGTCACCCAATATAATTGCTGTCTTCCGGGCACGGGTGACACCAGTGTAGAGCAGGTTCCGATGGTGCATAAAAGAATGTGCCTTATGAACAACCACCACAGCACACGGAAATTCCGATCCCTGGGTTTTATGAATGGTCAAAGCATAGGCCAGCTGAATGTCCTGAAGATTTGGCGAGCCTTTTTCAATTTCCACTGACGCACCTTCAAAGTCGATCAACAACATGCCGTTTGGCAAAACATCGACCACATGACCGATGGCTCCATTCATCACATTGAGGTCGTAATTGTTGCGGGTTTGAATCACCTTGTCGTGCTTCAGAAAAGGAGGTCTGCGACCGGGAGTGGTATCCGGGACAGTAACATTCCACAGGCGTTTCTGAATCAGTTTCTGCAGGTCTTCATTCAGCGATTTTGTTCCAAGCGGCCCCTTATGGGTAGGCGTCAGCACCTGTACGTCTTTAATCAGGTCAAAACCGAGTGCACCGAGTCGTTTGTCAAAAAGATCCAGCAGGAAATTTCGGGCGGCCATCGGGTCTGTAAACTGATCAGCCAGATACCAGTCCCGACAACCGTGTGCGTTGGATTCACTGGTTTTTCTTACTTCACCTTTCAGGATGGCTGTGCTGTTTTCTTTCAGTACACCGGCCTGTCTGACCACTTTATCCAAAATGACAGTTGGAATGGCTTCCGAGTGGATGAGATCCCGAAGAATGTTTCCAGGACCTACTGGTGGAAGCTGGTTGTGATCACCCACAATAACAATGGTTGTTCTGGCAAAATCCACGGCATTAAAAAGATGCCAGGCCAGAGGTACATCCACCATAGAGAATTCATCAATAATAAGGATATCGGTATCGATAGGATTATTGCTGTCGCGAGAAAATGATTTACCATCATAGCCCAGCAGTCGGTGAATAGTAGTCCCTGTGCGTCCGCTGACTTCTTCGAGCCTCTTGGCCGCCTTACCTGTGGGAGCAGACAACACCACTTCCAGATCGCATTCCTCACATACAGCGTTGATGACTGAAACCGTATAGCTTTTGCCCGAACCGGCACCACCGGATATCAGGCTGATGGAATTCTTCAGGGCTGATTGAACCGCCTCGAACTGCTTTTCATTCAGTGTCTCGGCCTGACGTAATATCAGCTTCTGCAGATTGCGTGTGTTTTTGAAATGAGGATTGGGTTCATCTGCCTTGGTAAAGATAGCGGCAATATCCTGCTCCATTTTAAGAATATCCGACAACGCCACAAGGAAACGACCGCCGTAAGATTCACACGAAAGCAGCTTTTCATTGATCAAGTTATCAAGAGCCGTTTCAATCTGAATTCGGCTGTCGAGGTTATCCATAACCAGAAGAAGATTTGCCTGATCGACCAGATCTTCATATTCGACCCAGCAGTTTCCCTGATCCAGTGCTTCCTGAATGCAATACTGAATACCAGCACGGATTCGAGGAAGATGATCTTTGGGAGTCCCAAGTTTACGAGCAATCTTATCGACCTTTTTAAAGCCGAATCCCCGCAGTTCCCGAATGAGGATATACGGATCTGCTTTGAGTATATCCAAACAGCTGCTGCCGAGTTTATCGACGAGTGTCGTTACTTGATGGTGGGTCAAACCAAAGGCTGACAGCCATGTGAGGACGGCATTAACACTACGGTTTTTACACCATTCATCCTTTAACCGATTGGCAGCAACGAGGGAGATTCTGGCTTTTGCGGCAATGAGTTCCGGGGATTCAATCAGTGTGTCTTCAAATGAATCGCCGAACTCTTCGACAATAAGGCGGGCTTTGGCTGGGCCAATCCCCTTGATGTCCGGGTGATTGGCCAGGTAATGAATCAATCCTTCCGGGTCCAGGTCAAGATCATGCTCCATGGTTTCAACCTTGAACTGACGACCGTATTTAGGATGGGTGGTCCACGTCCCAAGCAGGACCACGGGCTGGTTTTCCCGGGCAAAAAGGTTTCCGGCAAACTGAATTTCATCTCCAGTAGATGTGAGCAAACGGCCTGCGGAAAACTTCGGCCCGGCATAATAAACTCTCTCTATTCTTCCCCGGAGTTTTGCCGGGGAGTTTGTTTTTCTTGGCATTGAGCGAACCTCCGGTGAAAGCGCATTAAAAACTCGTAGGCAAACCGGCAGGCAGCCTGACGGTCTGAACAGAAATACACAGGCACACCGAAGTCGATGATGATGGAGGCTATGGTTCCTATGATGGCGTTTGGATGGGCGTCGCTTTTGTAGCAAGCTCCGAGAACATCCCGGTAATTTGCCTCAACAACGACGCAGGCTGCGTCATAGTGGTGAAGCTTTTCCAGCTCCTTATAAAAACGCTTTCTGCCTCGGATGACAGTGGAAACAAAATCCGCCATGGATTTCCTTTCCACTGCCACCCGGGTTTCAAACCCCTCTATGGAATAATCTCCCGCCGGGAGGGTCTTACGGACTGATGACACAAATTCCGAATCAAATCCGTAAGGCTCCTGTTCCCGGGTATCAACGACAACGGTAACCATGCCCATGCTCAAAACGGAATCATGTCATTAACATCATGATCGGCTGACGGTTCTGATGAAGCGTCTTCACCAGAAAGCACTATGCGTCGGTTGAAATAGATGTTTTCAAATTCGTTTTTCGTGCGCTTGGTCACCTCAAGCCCAACATCCAGAAGAGACTCCAGTTTGCCGGGAAGATCAGAAAGCTTTTCCATCTGAAGGCCGCAGGTATAGAGATCCTGCTTCAACCATTTCACATTGTCCTTACTGGCAATGACATTGTTTCTCCAGAGGAGCCGACCTTTATGTTTCGGCCCCAGAATCTTCAATGCCCATTTGAGCATGGGGTTCCCAGAAGTCTCAGAGCGTGTCAGCTCCACGCGATCAACCTTGACCTGATACTTCCCGTCGGGAACAGGCTCAAAATCCTTCTCTTCAACATCCGCAGAGACAAAGTCATCATCGAATTGTGCGAGATCCATAGTGTCATCATTATTCCAACTCATAGTCATTACTCCTTATTTTGAGGTTTAGCCGTTGTGGCAGGCTCCGACTTTGCCCGGGCGGCACTCACCGCTGAACCGGCAGCCGTTTGATTGAAAGCTTTCAGGAAGGTTGGGAAATCCAATGGGATAATTTCCGGAAGTCTGCCGGTTCGGTCTCCGGCATCGTAATTGGGACTTGGCTTGGTGCGCATCACCCGCTGGTAAGTGGGTTTTCCGTCCTCACCAGGTTTGATGTCGAGATCACAGAATAGAATCAGATCGACCAGCCCGGTAACCAGCTTGCGGGCTTTGTCCGGAAGGGTCGGTACAATGCGTGTGTGTTTCCCGGTACGTGTTTCAATGTCACGCTCATGGGAATGAGAAATGAGGATCAGCCCGTAAGGCAGGAAGGCCAACTTGTTCAGAACACGCTGGAACTCATTGTTGATGAGAGCATATCCTTTTCCGTAACCAAGGTCGGACTCATGCTCGATCTTGAACTTTTTACAGACATAATCCGCACACATGCGATAGGCGTTATCGACTGTATCGATGACGATGGTTTTGAAGTCGTGTTTACCTTCCGCGATTTCGGCACAGGCCTGCAGAAGGTCATCCCAGCAGGTAATGGGCGCTTCGAACACTTCGAGAGCATTCAGGCCGGGTTCTGTGGCGAGAAACAAGGCGTTCTCCGCATGGGAACACCAAGTGCTCTTTCCAATTTTGCTCGGTCCGTAAACCAGAGCGGTCAGGTCGTGCAGACTTGCTTTCGGTTTGGTTTTGCTTTTTGGCAGCATGATTTATCTCCTTGTATTGGTTGGGTTAAAAAACAGGGGCAGCATCTTCACTTGCTCCATCCAGCATCGCTTTGGAGAGCTCCCAAAGCTCACTGCGGAGCTCGTCGAACTGATCGCGAGAGATGTAGAGCAACTCACGGTGAAACATGCCAGGCTCGAGATATTTTTCTTTGAGTCGAGCCTGAAAGGCTTCGTCTGATTCCGGCATCTTGCGCTTGGCGCTGCTCTTGCCACTTTTTGACTTGGCAATCAGCGCGGCACGACGGGTTTCGAATTCGGCTTCTGTTTCGCCTTTGCTCTGGCGCAGCTTGGCCTTTACCAGCACGTTATAGATGATGCCGGAGATGCGGATACCGAGGGTCTGCTCCAGATACCATGCATAGATGATGATCTGAAAATCGGTCCAAAGCCGTTCCAGATAACCGGCATCGATTTGCGAGGCGGTTTTATGTTCCAGAAGGAAGTATTGACCATTCTGCTTGACAAGACCGTCCACCTTGCCAGCCAGCACAAAGCTTCTGGAAGCGGCATTAGTATCCGGATTGATGATGGGGCCTTCGAAGGTCTTCTCCAGAGCGACTACATCAAAGTCCTCAACGGGATAATGCTCCGTGTATGAACTCATCATGGCGGTGGCGAGATGCCAGTCAGCGAGCTGATGGTCATCCTGAGCACGGTTGGCATAGACCTGATCGATGTGTTCTAAAACTTTTTCGAGGTCCCGCTGCCCGTGCCAGATTTCCAAACAGTCGTGAATGACTGATCCGAAAGCCAGGTTGTGATCCCGCTCCAGAGGAACAAGCTCCCTCAGGTAGCGGTATTCACAAGCCTTGCGGCAGTTGCGGAAGAGCCGCCACATGGAATAAGTGGTGGTCATCATTTTGCTCATACCGCCACCTCCATTGCAGAAGGTGCTTTTGAATTACAGGCGCATCCGCCACCGACGGGTTCACGATCGATCATTACTGAACGCTCGCCATATTCCTTGGTGGCGAATCCGGTAAAGATGCTCGCCAGATCGCACCCGACCTTGGTCGCTGCATCGATAAAGCAAGTGCGATTCTGCTTATCCAGATTGAAGCGGGATTCCATCCTCACTCTGGAGTGTCCATAGATGCTTTCCACAGCCAGCAACGCCAGCATGAAGGTATCTTCCAAGTCCTGAGCCGGGACCGACTGATCAAAGCGATACTTGTATGTTTCCATTATTAATCTCCTGTTGTTTCTCAGGTTTTCCGTTTACCGAGGCCCCGGTCGTCCGCTTCATGCGGTACGATGCTTACTTACCGGAACTCCGGGCGATGCGTCGGTTTATCAGAGGTATTCTTCCAAACCCGCCTCCCTGAAGGCGTCCCGCAGTTTGGTCAGTTTTCCGTAGAGAGTGCTGCGCGGAACACCCATCTCCCTTGCAATTTCAGCCATGTTGCTCGACTGCAGTTTCTCGCAAAGCTCCTGAAGGTCTTCCGGAAGAGCGGCAATCACCCGGTCGACATCAAAGCGGATGTCGTTCTGGCGCTGTTCAATGGTTTCCCTGCCTTGGTGTCCCATCTGTCCGTCACTTGAAACCTGCTCAATACGTTCTGTGGAATCATCATTGCCACCCGGAATGGGGTCGTTGAGAGAAGCTGTGCATTTGCGCCAGTCCCTGCATTGAGCGAAACGGGCCTCGAGAATGTTTGAAATCCGCCGCTCCACAATGCGGGTCAGGAAGGTGGTCTTTTTGCCTTTGGCGGGATTGAAGTGCTTCATTCTGCTGAGCAGATCGATCATCAATTCCTGTTCGAGATCCTGCCGATCGTTTTCTGTTAATCCTGCTTTGCCTACCAGCTGTCTTGCTTTGTGCCGAATAAGGTCTGCGGCATATGCATCAATGCCGTCATAGGAATTTTGATAAAACATTTGGTCCTCCTCGGAGCGAGGAGGAGGCCGGAGCCCGGCAGGCAGAATGATTGAGCGTCTTGATTAATCGGGAGCATCTCGAAACCACCACCTGACGAACTTCTAAAACCAACATCGTTGGGCGTGGGTGTCGGCACGGGCCGGAAACAGAGTAAGGAGCTGAGCGGGCAAGCTTAAGCGTTGCAGGTTCGCCTTTTCTGCCACCTGCCGTGATGATAAACACACGGTCAGGTTTGGCTCGGCGACACCCACAACAGCCTCCGCCTTGCGTCCAGCTTGTTGTCGAAGTGTCTAAATTTTCAGTTTGTTATGCTGCCCGTTCCTCGATGCGGATCAGGAATGGCAACCCATGTTTAATTTCAAGATGACGGATGGTTCCGTCGCCCATGCGGGTAAGGTGTTCAAAAAGAGAGAGCACCTCCTGTTTCAGGGTGAAGTCATCCTTCTCCAATTCCGGGCGAATACCGTTCTGGCCGCCCAGTTTGATTTCACGCTCGATAATGGTGTCTGCGGTAAGTTCAGGATTGCCGCCAACAACTGGTATGTTGGAAATGCGCCCGAAGTTGATTTGCTGCATCAACTCAATGAGTTTCTGCTGCTGTCCATTTAGTGATGTCTTCTTTATCTGGTTCATGCCGAACCTCCTTTGTTAAGGACCTCCCGGAAGACAGGTCCGGCATGCTTTATCCGGGTGAGGTCGTGAACGTCTTTGTGTTCACCAGACCTGTCACCCTTCTTTGGCGAAATTTCGTTGGGGCACTGAAAATTCACCGGACGAGGAAGAGGTGAGATTCGGTAATTGGTCGAAATAGAGGGGATTTGAGGCGATTTAGACTGGGAAATATTTTTTAACTTTTTTTTCTACCCTTCAGTGAAATTTCGTTGAACTCACTCGTCAGGGCATAAAAAAAGCCGACACAAGGGTCGGCTACACAGCAGAAGGATTTTGGATATATGATCAGCAGAATCCAAAGAAGACCCTTTGTTCTCTCCAATCCAGTGGAAATGTTTTCACCAGCTTTGACAAAGACAATCCGCTGGGTTCTTCACCATTTATAATGGCTTCGATAATATCAGGAGCCAGAGTGGTCAATTTCAAGGTTCTGGCTACATAGGAAGAGTCGACATCCAGATCCCTTGCCAATTCACTGATTGATTTTACCTCTCCATTTTCAAGGATATCTGTCCATGCAAAGGCTCGTGCCAATGACTGAACTATGGCTGTCTGGACGGTTTCCGGCATACCTTCATTTTCACCATCCAGCGTGTCCGGTGTGAATACCATTTTCCGCCCACGCATCCTTCGAATGAACATGGGGATATGGATATGCAGATTCCCGCTATCAGTAAGTTTGATCGTTGGTTTGATCTTCTTCATCAGTTGTTACTCCTTTCCTTGACCTCACAGGCCAGCCCGGCCAGCTCGGTGACGAGGTTTGTCAGTCCGTTCGTTTTCAGCTCCATATCGATTCCCGTTTCTCGGATTTCGATCGTTTCAACCAAGAGCTGGATCAGTCGGTTGCGCTCAAGCGGGAAGAGATCCTCCCAGAAGGTTTCCACACTCTGGAATGCCTCGGAAACATCGCCTTCCGATATCTGTTCTGTATCAATTACCTTCAATCGGGCAGATACGTTGGTGAGCTGCTTGGTCAAATCAACGGCCTGCTGGTTGACCAAGGGCAGCCTGTTGTTTCGGTCGGGATCGTCATTGTCAGGCGACATCAGCTTCAGCGCTTCCTGCCTGACATTCTGAAGGGATTGCTCAAGTTCTTTTTTCTGGACTTGCAGACGCTGCCGCTCTTCTTTCTCGATCTCTCTGGCTGCAAAATAGGTCTTGGCAACTAAAGTGGGTGTTCGGAATACAGCTCCCAGCTGGTCAAGCACTACCGATTCAATGTCCCCGGCTGGAACTCTCTTGATAGGACATTGACTGACGGCACGTTTGGTATCCTTTTCACATATATAATAGGAGTAACGCCGGTCGCCTTTATTGGTATAGGTAATGCCCATAGCACTATCACAGTGCCCGCACCGGATAACCCCACTCAAAGGAGAGATCATCTTTACCCGGGCCTTGCTCATCTTGGTTCGATTGTTTTCCGAGAGCAGACTCTGAACCTTGTCCCATGTATTCCGATCAATCAACGCTTCATGCTCGCCGGGATAATTATTCCCTTTGTAGGCAATCTCCCCGATGTAAAGTCTGTTGTTGAGAAGCCGGTAAACCTGAGCCGTGTTCCATTCGGTGCCGACTCGTTCTTTTCCTTTTTTGGTGGTCCATGATTTGGTTTTGTATCCTTGCTCGTTGAGTTCCTGTGCGACTTTCTTGGCAGAGCCCACCTGTGTGTATCGCCTGAATATGAGCTTCACCAGTGGAGCCTCACTCTGATTGACAAGCAGCTTTTTGTTTACGCGGTCAACGTCATAACCAAGAACCGCAGGACCTCCGCAATATTTGCCACGGCGTTTTGCGGCAGCAACCTTGTCCCGGATACGCTCACCGATAACTTCCCGTTCATACTGGGCAAAGGTGATCAGGATTCCCAGAAACATTCGACCCGTTGGATCGGTGGTGCTGAAATGCTGGGTGACGGAAACGAAGCTCACTTCCTTTTCGTTGAAGAGCTCTATCATCTTCATGAAATCCAGCAGGGAGCGCGACAGTCGGTCGATTTTGTAGACAACGATGACATCAATCTTACCGGCATCGATATCGGCCAGCAGCCTTTGGAGAGCCGGACGTTCCATGTTACCTCCGGAAAACCCGCCATCGTCATATCGATATGGAATGGCTTTCCAGCCCTGAAGTTTCTGACTCTCGATGTAGGCCTCACCAGCTTCTCTTTGAGCATCGAGTGAATTGAATTCCTGCTCCAAGCCTTCTTCGTGACTCTTTCTGGTGTAGATTGCACACCGGAGTGTTTTGCGCTGACCATTCTGGGTGTTGGTATTGTTAAGCATTTTGACCACCTCCCTTTTTTCTGTGACTGCTTTTCAGACCGAAGAAAATCTTTCCGTTCCATCTGGTTCCGGTTATCTCACGGGCAACAGCGCTTAAAGATCTGAAGATGCGGCCGTCATACTCATAGCCACTATCCCGGGCTATCACTTCATAGCGCTGGTCGTTCCAGATTCGGACAAAGCGAGTGCCGGGAAGGATGGTTTCCTGTGATTTTCGCTCCTCAGGGATTTTACGGATCACGGTTGCGACTGGATCTGTTTCGGCAACCTGTTTGAGGTGGGCTTTGGCTTGCTCGGACAGACCACCGTAAAAGAGTTCCTGTATTCGGTGCGCCAGCCGTTTTATCAGAAACTGTTTTTTGTACTTGGGTGGTTCGGTTCCATAAAGATCCAGCCATTTTTCTCTGAGCTGATCAAGGCTCAACGTCTGGAGCGTGGCCAGTTGCCTCAACACCGAGGTCTTGGCTCGCTCGTCTTTCTTTTTTTTCAGGTCATTCATTTACAACTCCTTAATTACGGTTACAGGACTTTAGTTGTCATGAATGACGCTCTTTCTCGGAGAAGAATCAAGTCCTTCTCCGAAGGTTCTGGAAGAATCTGCAATATTCTTTAACCCATTGGCATTATTTGCTTTACGGTATCGATTCCTGAGGGCTGCAATAGCCAGAATGGCCGCAATTGCATCCAGCTGTTGTTCCGGTGTAATACATTCAGCGTCTGGTAATTGTGCTTCACTCAGCGTCTCTGAATAAGGGTTTTCGGGTGCTAATTCCACATCAAGCATAAGGGCCTCCGTTGGGCCGGTGCCGATGGGAGAAGCTGCGGGTGCCAAAAACAAAAGGCGGCTGGGATGCGCGTTTTTCAGCACCCACAACCGCCTCTGCCTGGCATCCGGCCAATTGTCTGGTTTCTAACTCTTGTCCGAATTGAATCTTCGGAGTTTCCGGAGGTTACATACCGGAAGAGTTTTTAACCTGTCGGAAATATTATTTATAAGATTTCTTGACCTGATAGATATAAGGTCGTATATTTATATGTTATTCGGCCCAATATGGGGCTCTCTGTCTTTTTATAAGGAAGGAGTACGCTATGGGCAGAAACAAAGAAGATGACATAACACCGTTGCAGCAGGAAACGCTTGATGAGATATGCCGGTATGTTTCAGCCAAAGGGTATCCGCCAACGGTTAAGGAATTGAGCGAAACATTTGGAATCAGTCACGCCAGTGTGCATGACCGGATCAACCAGCTGGTTCGCAAAGGTTATTTGAAAAGAGAGGATGGTAAGGCTCGCGGATTGACCGTGACCAAACCTCCCCAGACAAACGCTGTCGCTCTTGTGGCGGTCCCGATTGTCGGCACAGTCGCAGCCGGTCAGCCGATCTTCGCTCAGGAGAACATTATGGGCGAGGTATTGGTGGAAGCCTCTGTTGTTGGATCAGGCAAGTGTTTTGCTCTGTATGCGCAGGGTAACAGCATGATAAACGCCGATATAAATGACGGCGACCTGATCATTGTAAGGCGGCAGCCAATTGCTGAAGATGGTGATATCGTTATTGCTCTGCTGGACGATGAAGCCACAGTCAAGAGGCTGAAAATCAACAATGAGCTCATTGAGCTGGTCCCGGAGAATCCGAGACTGAAACCCATCAGGGTGAAACCTGAAGATGAATTGAGGATTCTCGGCAAAGTGGTGGGCCGTAAACGAATTTGAGAGAACATAACATGCAAGAATAATAGAAAGGAAAACAGGAGACAATAATGGCAACTTTAAACCTTCGCCGCTTTTCAAAGCCGGAAATGCTCCGGAAGATCGACCGGAGCCATCTGATCACATTTTTTGAGCCCTATACCGAATATCTATCCGGGCGAGGAATAGAGTTGCCAGCGGCAGCCAATGAAGACGGACTGGATTATTCAGCTCTAAGTACCGTTTTGATTAATCCAAATGCCAGTACTCCTGAGGGGATGGCAGAGGCACTTTATTATATCAATGAGGTATCTACCCCAGAGGGCTTTGACCTGATACAGGATGCCATTGCCGATACCGCGATTGATGTCAGTATCTCTGAAGATGCCGCCTATGGTGATTTGGCCCTGCAGGTGTGGCTTCAGGATAGTGACCTTATTGAGCGTATTCATGCTGAACAGTTCCTCTTCCGCCCACGTTCCTTTGAGTATTTCAAATGCACCCGAGAAACCATCCCGGATTTCGAAGAACCGAGCGAAGAAACTATTGCCGCCCTCGAAGCGGATCTGGATGAATGGTTTGCTAAAAAAAGACGTGGTCGAGCCTCCAAGGTATTAAAATATGTGAAAGATGACTTTGTCTGGTTTCTCGTCCGTCATGGTGAACCTTTCACCCGGGAATCCATCATCAAGGATGATAAATCCTCGAGCCTGTTTTATCGACCGGAAAAATATGATGTGATCGTTTACAACCCGGAGAACGGTGAGATCCGGATGAATGCACGATCCAAAGGTGAAAAGGAACTGTACCGCACCAAGTTCGGGCTCCACCTTTTTGGTGATGCCGAGTTTTTCGATGGAAAGAGCAAATTTACGTTGGAGCCACTCCGGGAATCGGGATCAGCCTCCATTCTTTGTGATGATATTGAAGGGATCGATTGGGTACGCCTCAAGGAACTTCAAATTTATTGGGGAGGAACACATAAAGAAATTGAGATCCGGAAAGCCGAGGATATCTTTGCTTCCTTGGAAGAGCGGGATCGCAGCATCCCCAATGGGGGGCGATTGAACAAGGCAAGTTTTCAAATCAAGTTTTCCGACTCCAAAACGCCACGAACCGTAACTCTAAGCTCAGGCAACCGGGCTCAGTTCAAACGGGATGATGATGCTGAAGTGCTGGAAGAGTGGTTGATCCGTCGTGGATTTGTCATAGCAGATTCGGAGGATAATGGTGAGTGAAGCCCTGCTGTGGCAATTTTTGGAAGAGCATCCGAAGCAGAATGCGCCGTGGTGTGAATGGCAGGATGCGTTTGGCGGTTGGGATTCCTTCAGTGGATTTGAAACGAAGTTCCTGCAGCTGACCAATCAGCGTGCGTCTGCGGTCAATTGTCGAACCGACTGTGGACAAGGTTGCCCCAGAAAAGTTGTCGAACATGCCGCCGATGATATTGCTGCGGTTTGCCCTGAGCAGGAAGAGAAGCCTTACAGCCTGAACAAGAGGGATGTGCTGGTCTATACATTGACCCGGTCATCGTTCCACAAAAGCATCTGCGCCGGGCTTGGAATCACACGGAATGAAAATTCGCTGGACGGCATTCCCGGTGTTTTCCGTCTGGGGGATTACACACCGACCGCCGGTTTCAATTTTCCGGTTTACCTGACCTTCAAGAGTGACCCGGACGCACTTCTTGAAAGCGTCAGGAATATCAGTCTGCTTGGGCAGGACCCTTATGCGCTGATCATTCCAACCCGCAAGCAGCTGACACCCCGGACCGAAGACCTGCTTAACCGGAGCGGATCAATATGTATCGTGCTGAGCGAGGAATTTTCCATTCAAGCCAATGGCAGCCTGAAAGCTCTCAGACCAGCGACCGATGTATTTACAACCTTTCAGGCAGATGTGCCTGAGCCGGATTCCGGTGGCATGGTCCATTTTGATACGCCTGCCGGTATTAACTGGAGCGGCATCAGCATCAAGTTTATTGACGGCCATACCGTTTCCATCCGCACGACCAAATCACACGGCCAGTACAATTACACCCAAATGGGAATGGCTAATACCAGAAACGGGAACCCGACTGTTCACTGGACCCTCTTGCGGGATTTTGCGGAAAACCAAGGCATTATTGATAACACAAGCCCCAAGGACACACCGTTTCATCATATGTCCAAGCGTAAACAGAATTTATCCAAAAAGCTAAGGCAATTTTTCCGTCTAACAGACGACCCGATTGAATACCTGAAGGAAGAAGGATGCTACCGATGCCTTTTCACAATCAAGCCTGAGGGGGATGACGAATATGCATAACGAAGGCGTCATTCACTATGATTTTGAAAAGTCCATGCCATCTTCTCTTAAAAAAGCAGCGGACTGGGCATGGACTTGTTATGAACGCCTTTGCCTATCTTTTTGCACGACGAATTGTATCAAGAAGGTAAAGTGTAAACTGCCGACCCACTTAGAGTCGCACAGCCATGCTGGATTTGAGGAAGCTCAAAAAGCATTTCATGAGGCACTGGCTTATTTGCCTGTAATCGAGATGCCCAATGACGAATGTCCGGCGTGCACCGTTGCAAAAGCGCTTCACACATTTCCACTAATTGCTGCCAGATCTGAAGTAACTCCCGTATCAGAAATAAAAATGAACGGTGTTGACTGTTATCCTGAAGTTGTTCCCATGGGGGCCAATACAAAAAGATCATTTCCTTGCTGTATTGTAAATACATGGGTAGGAGACTCTGAACACGTCATAGAAAATCGATGCAGGGAAATGGTGCTACTCAATTTGGACATTGATGAGCTTCCTTCAATGCCTCCATGGGAATATGAAAAAATCGAGCATTCCTTTTTGCAAGGGCAAACAGTTGTAAAACGATTATGGGCTATCAAACAAGGGGAGCCGGAAGAAGAGATTAAGAAGAGCGAGCTATTTGAATACAATCTTAACAACGCAATTGCGGCAACGATCTGCTTGAGAGATCTTCTTCGAGCAAATGTATTTTATCCCGGCGCAATACCTGAAGATGATTTTAGTTCCTTGGAACGGTCCCTTCTCGAGTGGATTAATCATTCAGTTGAAAACGAGCCTTTGCTAAAAAAAATATACAGTCAGTTATTTAAGGATGAATCATCTGAAGCCACAAATCCTTTGGATACTCTTTCGGCATTCTATTCTGTGATGTTGCTCCATCATCCTGACATGCCTGCAATCAATGCTGACTCCGGTAAAACAAAGGAATCAATTTCTGAGGTCATGAACAAATGCCTTGGTGACTCGTTGCAGCCGATCAAAGAGGCACGCGACTATATCGTTAACGCAAAGCTGAGAAGCTGTATATATCCAACACCAGAAGGAAATGCCCAGTATCGTTCTACTTCAAGGTACTTCATGATGCTCCGAGAATATTGGATGCTTTGCCAAAAAGCTGTTACTGATCGGACCAATCATCATGTGGCTTGGCACCCATACCCCCTGTCAACCATTGTGATTAATTTGAAGCACCGGATTGATGCTTGTATCAAGGGGATGTCTGAAACGGGATTTGACATTTCACCGAATATTCAAAGTGACATGGATGATCTGGTGGAAGCCTTATTGCATTGGGATGTCGATGAATTCAGCATTGGTGGGGAGGATTTGTTGAACAAAATCCAATCTGTCGCTTTATGGATTGAAGAAACGGATATTCAAGTTGGTCGATCACTCTCTGCAATGATCCCTGAAGAGCAGACTTATATCGAATATGCACACCAACTCTTCGAGAAATACAACAAGGATGCCAAGGCTGCTTTTCAAAAGATGTTGAGCAACGCCGACAAGCAAGCCGCACAGTACAAGAAGGACACTCAACCCGAGAGCCCGAAAGAAAAAAACGGAGAGACCTTCCCGCTGCCCCAAGGAGCAAAATGGAGCGAGCTTACACTTGAATTCTCGGATGGCCATGTAGTCACTGTTAAGTTTCAAGAAAAGCGCAAGCGCTTTACATACGCACAAATGGGGATGGTTTGTAGCAAAAGTGGAAACCCAAATAAGCAATGGGATCTGCTGAAAGCTTTTGCCGAATCATACGGCCAGATCGATTGGCAAAACCGGTTTGCTTCAAACAAGCTCAAAAAACAGAAACAGGAACTTTCCAAACGCCTCCGGGAATTTTTTCGGATCGAAGAAGACCCAATTGAGTGGGGCAAAGGTGAAAAATCCTACCGCTGCCTTTTCACGATAAAGCCTGAAGGAGCTGATGATTATTGATTCCGGGTGCAAGAAATCCGAATAAATATTAATTCCCGAAACCTGCGAGAGACTTTTGGTTTGTGAAATCGGGTGGTTTGGTCAGACCGTTTGATGTCTTAACACAACTCCAAAATACAGTTATTTGGCTAAATGCTTATTATAAAAGGATATCTGCAACCGGACTTGTTTCGGACTAAGTCTGAGAAAACAGAGAATACCGGCTCAAACAGAGAATAATATCCGGAGAATAGAGAGAATCAGGCGGCTGGAGAGTGGTTCCGGAAAGATGTCAAAACCGCCCAAACCCTTTGAATACAAGGGAAAAAGAAAACCCGTCACCTAAGAGTTTTTCTCTGAAGAGACGGGTTGTCTTTTTTCAAATGGTGGAGGCGGCGGGAGTCGAACCCGCGTCCAAGAATGCTCCCCTTTCGTATCTACATGCTTAGTTCCGGGCTTTAGGTTTCGCGCCTGAGGCCCCGCCGGAACCAGAGTACTCCGACGCTATTCTGCTAAATCTCGTTCTTTTACCGGCAGACGCAGTGAAAGAACCAGCCCGTTGAGTCGGCGCTCCGATCCGGTCTTACGGGCAAAGACCGGGGGAACGGCACAGCAGTCTAAGCTGCCAGTGCGTAGTTATAATCGTCGGCGATTATAATTAAAGTTCCATCAGTTTAACGAGCAGATAGAAGCTCGGCATGCAACGTAAAGCTTACACATCCCTGTCGAATCCGTTTCGCCCCCATAGTTTTTAATGTTAGTATACGTTTGTAATGTTCAACCAATCTGGCCGTTCTTCATGACACGCTGCAGTTCACGGTTGCTCTGTTTCTCTTTCAGAGACGCTCGTTTGTCGTACTGTTTTTTACCTCGTGCCAGGCCAAGTTCGACTTTGGCTTTGCCATTTCCAATAAAGTATATCTTTAGGGGGATGAGCGCAAGGCCCTTCTCTTTTAATTTTCCGATCAGCTTGCGCAACTCCCTTTTATGGAGTAGGAGTTTTCGTACTCGCAAGGGCTCATTGGGATTGTGAGTGGCAAAGCTGTACATGGAGATATGGACATTGTGCAGGTATAGTTCGCCACGGCTGTCAATCTGAGCGTAACCGTCCTTCAGATTGGCTTTTCCAGCCCGCAGTGATTTCACTTCCGGGCCGCGCAGCACGATTCCCGCCTCGTATCTGGCGTCGATATGGTAGTTGTGGAACGCTTTTTTATTTTTGCAGACAATCTTTACTGCTTTGTCTGAACCTTTGTGTGCCATGGTCTCTTTTTTTTATCCAGCGGTTACCCGCATTGCTTCTTCGTAGGTGGTAATCCCGGCTTTCACCTTCTCCCAGGCATCTTCTCGTAAAGTAGTCATTCCCTCGCGGATTGCAAGCTGTCTTATCTCTTCCACATTATTCCCGGCGGTAACCATTCTTTTCATCTGCTCCGAAAGTGGGAAGATCTCAAAGATACCGCACCGTCCCTTGAATCCTGTATCTCTGCACTTACGACAGCCCTTGCCGCGTTTGAGACTGTAAGTTTCCTTGTCTGCTACAGGAAAGCCAAGCTTCAGCAGCTCTGACCCTTTCATTTCAAAGGATTCTTTGCAATGTGGACAGACGGTTCGAACCAGGCGCTGGGCCAGGGCACCGAGCAGGGTGGATGAAATCAGGAATGGTTCAAGGCCCAGATCTCTCAGTCTTACGATGGAGGAAACAGCATCATTGGTGTGTAAGGTGGAGAAGACAAGATGTCCGGTCATCGCGGCCTGTACTGCATGGGAAGCCGTGTCGAGGTCACGGATCTCACCGATCATGATGACATCTGGATCCTGGCGCAGGATGTTTCTCAGTATAGTTGAAAAGGTGACATCAATGAGGGGCTGTACTGAGATTTGGTTAAATGCCTCGTACACCATTTCCACGGGATCTTCCACGGTTACGATGTTGCGTTCCGGTGTGGCGATCTTCTCCAGGGTGGAGTAAAGAGTGGTCGATTTACCTGATCCTGTGGGGCCGGTGACCAGAACGATGCCGTGTGGTGCCTCTATAAAGGAGTTGTAAACATTACGATCTCTTGCTGAAAATCCGAGGTTGTCCAGATCCTGAAAGATCACATCCGGATCAAGAATACGCATAACCACCTTTTCTCCGAAGGCGACGGGGACCGTGGATACCCGAACCTCGGCCTTTTTGTCACCACTTAAAGAGAGTTTGATGCGACCATCTTGCGGCCTTCTCTTCTCTGCAATATCAAGCCTGCCAAGAAATTTTATCCGTGCAACAATTGCCGAATGAACGGCCTTGGGAAGGTTGTAAATGGTGTGGAGGGCTCCGTCTATCCGAAAGCGAATCATGCAGTTTTCCCGTTTGGGTTCTACATGAATATCACTGGCATTTTGGTCAAGGGCGTAATTGAATAGATGGTTTACCGCCGATTTGATATGCTGATCTGACGATGAAATCTCTTTGGAGGAGGAAATCTTGACAAACTGTTCCAGGTTTCCAATATCAACGGAGCTTCCCAGTCCTGCGCCTCCATACTGGTCCTCAGCAGCACTGATTGAGCGCTGAAATCCGAAAAATTCCGAGAGAATTTTTTTGATGTCAGTTTTGGTGGTGATAAAAGGCTTGATCTTGACCTGATTGGCCTGCTCGATATCTTTCAGTACCGAACGCTTGTCCGGGTGGTAAACGGCCACTTCCAGGATTCCATTCTGGAAATTAAAGGGCAGCAGCAGGTGGCTGATGGCAAAGTTTCTGGGGATGGTTTTAGTGACAATTTCCATGTCCAGGTTGAGCGGGTCCAGTTTTTTGAAGGGAAGTCCGTAGGACTTGCTCACTGCCCGCATGATACTGTCTTCATCAAGGGGGTTGTTCCTTTTGTTTCCGATATCAAGCCTGAGTGAGACAATAACATCAACCAGATCCGGAAAGCTTTTGTCAAACTTCTTGTCTGCTCCAAATTTTATAAGGAGTTTCTGACGCTGTTTACCCTTTTCGAGGGTAATGAATTTCCGTTGTTTCTGGGTGATCAGCCCATTTTTACTGAGTATATCAAGCAACGCATCGCTGTTGAGTAGTGCCATTGAACGCTCACGAATTGAAAAAGTCTAAGGATATTGCATCTGTGCTTCTGGTATTCTGTTCTTTTTCGTCCACTTAATCAAGAAACTTTTAACTCTTTCATCTATCTGTTATAAACTGGAGCAGAGAGTTTTTAGAACGCCATCAATCATTACAATTCAGGATCTGTTCATGTTATCTATTGTGAGTCAGTTATATCGAAGAACCGGAGAAACCAGTGAGTACTGTTTTAATATCGAATCCAGTCGCCCCCTGACTGGAGAGGAGCAGCAACGGCTGGGGCTGATCCTGGCTGACGGTTTTCTCGCGGAAACGGTTAGCGCAGTGCCGCAGCTTGTCGGAGAGCGGGTGGTGGAGATGGGGCCACGCCTCAATTTTGCTACGGCCTGGTCTTCCAATATGGTTTCCATCTGTGCCGCTACTGGTTTGGAGATTATCTCCCGTGTTGAGCGATCCCGAAGATATCTGGTGGACGAGTCCATAGATCTGGAGGAGTTTATTTGGGAAAACCATGACAGGATGACCGAGTGTCTCTATCCGGAACCCCTTTCTACCTTTGAGACCGGAATTGAGCCGGAGGCTGTTTACGATGTGGATATGATAGCTGGTGGCCCGGATGCCCTTCTGGAAATCCCCGGTATCTCAATGGATGAGCGGGATCGGAATTTCTATTATGATTACTTTGTTAAAAAGCATAAGCGCAATCCCACCATTGTTGAGATCATGGACTTGAATAATGCCAATTCCGAGCATTCACGGCACGGTTTCTTTCGCGGCAAACAGGTGATAGACGGTGAGATGCAGGACGAGACCCTCTTTGATCTGGTGATCGAGACATTGACCAGAAATCCCAAGGGGAGTCTGGTGGCTTTTAAGGATAATTCCAGTGTGGTGGCGGGGCATGATATTCATACCATAATGCCCGAAAATCCAGGGAACCCCAGCCCTCTGCAGGGACAGGACGTTCGTTATCATATGCTTCTTACTGCAGAGACCCATAATTTCCCCACAGGTGTTGCACCTTTTCCGGGTGCAGAGACCGGTACCGGTGGCCGTATCCGGGACGTACAGGGGACCGGAAAGGGTGGCTTGGTCATTGCCGGAACTACCGGCTATTGTGTGGCAAATCTCCACATCCCCGGTTATACCCTGCCTTGGGAAAATCAGTACCCGTGCCCCGATAATCTTGCATCGGCTCTGGAGATTGAGATTCAGGCTAGTAACGGTGCCTCAGATTATGGGAATAAGTTCGGGGAACCCATGATACAGGGTTTTACCCGCTCCTTTGATCTGCGTCTTGATAATGGTGAGCGCTGGGGCTTTTTAAAGCCCATTATGTTCACTGGTGGAATAGGACAAATTGATGATAGGCACACGGAAAAGGACAAAGAAGTCAAAGGAATGAAAATTGTCCAGGTAGGGGGTCCCGCCTATCGGGTTGGTTTTGGTGGTGGTGCCGCATCGTCCATGCTCCAGGGGGAGAATGCCTCGGAGCTTGATTTCAACGCGGTTCAGCGTGGTGATGCGGAGATGGAACAGAAGATGAATCGTGTTATTCGTGCCTGCAATGAAATGGGTGACAGGACGATCATAGATGTGATTCACGATCAGGGCGCGGGCGGCCCTGCCAATGTCTTGAAAGAGCTGGTGGAACATTCTGGTGGCTATATTGAGATTCGGAAAATGCGGGTGGGGGATCCCACCATGTCGGTGTTGGAAATCTATGTGGCTGAGTATCAGGAGCGAAATGGCTTTCTAATCAGTCCGGAGAATATTAAACAGTTCCAGGCCATCTGTGAGCGTGAAAAGGTGGGTTGTGAGGTGCTGGGCGAGGTGACGGGTGACCTGCAGTTTGTGGTTCATGATGAGCTTGACGACACTACCCCTGTGGATATTGATCTCTCAGAATTACTGGGCGATATTCCGGTAAAGACATTTGAGGATAATCGGGTTGATTCAAAACTGAAACCACTGGAGCTGCCCGATGATCTCACTGTTGCTGATGCCCTTGGGGATGTTCTGCGCTTGGTATCTGTTGGCTCCAAGCGTTTTCTTACCAACAAGGTGGATCGTGCAGTGACTGGGCTTATCGCCCGTCAGCAGTGTTGTGGTCCCCTGCAGCTCACAGTGAGTAATGTGGCGGTGGTTGCCCAGTCCCATTTTAGCAGGAGTGGTGGGGCCACAGCCATTGGTGAGCAGCCCATAAAGATGCTTGTCGATCCAGCGAAGGGTGCGAGGATGGCGGTGGGAGAATCCCTCACCAATCTTGTTTGGGCACAGATTGATGACCTTGCGCAGGTGAAGTGTTCGGCCAACTGGATGTGGGCTCCTAAACTGCCTGGTGAGGGGGCAGCTCTCTTTGATGCTGCAAAGGGCATGTGTGATGCCATGATAGCGGTTGGTATGGCCGTTGATGGTGGTAAAGACAGCCTCTCCATGGCAACCATGGTGGGTGAAGAGACTGTCAAATCTCCTCGCGAACTGGTTATTTCTGCCTATGCTGCCATGGGTGACATCACAAAGGTGGTGACCCCTGATATCAAAGAGGCGGGAAGCTCTTCCCTGCTCTTTGTTGATCTGGGTGCCGGTCATAACAGGCTGGGCGGTTCAGCACTGGCTCAGACCAGGTCGTCACTGGGCAATGATAGTCCTGATATGGACAGACCGGAGGATGTGAAGCAGGCTTTTCTGGCGGTTCAGGAAGCTATTGCCCAGGATCTGCTGGTTGCCGGACACGACAGAAGCGACGGCGGTCTGGTCACTACTCTCCTGGAGATGGCCTTTGCCGGTAACTGTGGCCTTGATATCTCCCTTGATTCTACTGATTCACCCCTGGAGGTGTTGTTCGCCGAAGAACTTGGGCTTGTACTCGAGTGCAGGGATGCGAATATTGTGCACCTGACTGAGATTTTCTCCAGTCGTCAGGTGGCGCTCACAAATATCGGCCGCTCCATCAAAGAGAAACAGATTCGCATCGCAGTCAATGGCGAAACTGTTCTTGATGACGATATGAGAAAACTTCGAGAGACCTGGGAGGAAACAAGCTATCAGCTTGAGCGTCTCCAGGTAAAACCGGAATGTGCTGATGAAGAGAAGAAGAACTGTTATGACCGCATAGGGCCGCAGTATGTACTTCCCTTTGCACCCGTGCCCGCACCTGCAGAACTCCTTGCCATGTCTGATAAGCCCAAGGTTGCCATCTTGCGGGATGAAGGCTCAAATTCGGACCGTGAGATGTCCTCTGCTTTTTATCTGGCAGGGTTTGAGCCATGGGATATCACCATGAGCGATCTCCTGGCAGGTCGAGTGAGCCTTGATGGCTTCAGGGGACTTGCTGCAGTGGGTGGCTTTTCTTATGCCGATGTGCCGGAATCGGCCAAGGGATGGGCTGGCACCATCCGGTTTAATGACACTCTCCGAAAGATGTTTCGGGAATTTTATGACCGGCCAGATACCTTCAGCCTCGGGGTCTGTAACGGCTGTCAGCTCTTCGGGCTCCTTGGCATGGTACCGTGGCAGGATATTGAGGCAGAACGTCAGCCCCGATTTGTTCATAATGTCTCTGGTCGCTTTGAGTCCCGCTGGAGTACGGTGAAGGTGTGGAAAAGTCCGGCACTGATGCTGAAGGGTATGGAAGGGCTGGTCTTTGGTATTCATGTGGATCATGGCGAGGGGTATCTCTCCTTTCCCGACGCTGCAATCAAGGAAAGGGTGCTTGCGGAGAACCTGGCGCCGCTCAGCTATGTTGATGATATAGGTAATGCAACAGAATCCTATCCTTTTAATCCCAACGGTTCACCGGATGGATTTGCCGGGCTCTGCTCTCCTGATGGCAGGCATCTGGCCATGATGCCCCATCCGGAACGGGTCTTTCTTGCATGGCAGGCCCATTATCTCCCTGCTGAGATGAAGGCTCTTGAGGTTACGCCCTGGATGCAGATGTTCAGAAATGCCTATGAGTGGTGCCTGAAGGGGTAGTGAAACGATAAAAAATGGGATTCGTTACGGATTGTGAATTGTTTTCTTGGCAACATGTTGAAATAAGAAGGGAAAAAAATCCAATAAAAAAATAACATGAATCCGTGAGCGTTCGGTGGTGGTGCGGCATCTGTTATCGGAGAAGACTGCGGAGTGCTGCAAGATTATCCCGGTCTTCCTGAAGATCCTTGCCCTTGGGAGTTTCAAGAGTCATGGGATGCTTTGCAAAACGCGGGTCATTGAGGAGATTTCTAAACGCTTCCAGACCGATTTCTCCCTGTCCGATGTGTTCGTGTCTGTCTACCCGGCTTCCCAGCCCTTTTCTTGAGTCATTGAGGTGGAAGAACAGTATCCGGTTAATGCCCACAACTCTGTCAAATTCTTCCATGGTGGCCTGGTATGTTTTCTTGGTGCGGATGTCGTATCCTGCAGCAAAGGTGTGGCAGGTGTCGATGCATACTCCGAGTCTATCAGAATGCTGTGATCCCTCAATGATGGCGGCAAGCTCCTCAAACTGGCTGCCCAACCCTGTTCCCTGTCCAGCGGTATTTTCAAGAAGCAGCATCACCTGATTATCTGCCTGGGAAAAGGCTTCGTCAAGGTTTTTGATGAACCTGCTGAGTCCGGCTTTTACGCCATCTCCTCCGTGGGATCCGGGATGCATGACCACCAGAGGGATATTCAACATTTCGCAGCGCTGCAATTCATCCACAAAGGCTGTAATGGATTTCTGCACCAGCTCCGGTTTTGCAGATGCCAGGTTGATCAGGTAGGATGCGTGTGAGGCAATCGGCATATTTGGGTGCAGTTTCCAGGCTGCGCTAAAGAGTTGCTGTTCGTTTTCTGTCACTGTTGCTGGATTCCACTGCCTCTGGTTCCGGGTGAAAATCTGTAGAGCATCGCCGCCAACCTCGACTATTCTGTCAAAGGCGAGATGGATTCCTCCGACAACAGATTCATGGGCTCCTAATAGTACCATTTTAGATCTCTCCAATGTGGGGCTTGATTTTTAGAAAATTTTCTTTATAATAGTCATTATCGTTTAACATATTCGATTCAGGAGAGAGAGGAAACAGAAAAATGGCACTTGGAATGGCGGCAGCATCGGCGGTAGCACCCCGTTCGGCGGCGGCCCCTGTAGACAGAGGGTTCAAAGTGAACACCGAACCGCAGAATATGCGGGTGGATGAGGCAGCACCCCGCCGGGCAGAAAAAAAGGCTCGCATGGAGCAGGCCCAGGCGCAGGCCAATCAGGTTGCCAAACGGGTCTTCGATATCCAGACTGTGGATGAAAAGGCTTGGGCTGACGCGACCAGGATTGACACCTATGCCTGATCCTATTCTGCTGGAACGGTTGTCCCGTCAGGGCTGTATATTGTCGTCTTAAACTTCTCTATCTGTTCCCGGTAGTAAGCCCCTTCCGCTGGATCGGCAAAAAGGGCTTGTTTCTCTATCTCAATGGCCTTTTCCGGGAACCCATTGGCCCAGTAGGCGGTGGCAAGGGTGTCCAGAACATGGCCTGCCGGGATCTGCAGGGCTGCAAGGCGGGCAAGACGCAGGGCCCGCTCTGGATCACGCAGGGCAGGGTTGTCGCTTGTGAGCAGCAGCCAAGCCAGATTGTTGAGCAGTTTCGGGTTTGAGGGCTCCATTACCAGGGCCTTATCATAGGCGGCAATGGCTTTTTTCTCCATTTTTTTATGCTGCATCAGATCCCCGGCTATCCCCAGCCATAATGCTTTGTCAGGTTCCCGCATCAGTTTCTGGTCGAGGATATACTCTGTGTATTTTTCCTCATAACTTTGTTTCCATTGCTCAGCCGGCAGAATATTGTGACTGGTGGCAGCAAAGCCAATGATCACAACATAGGCGAGCAGACTCAGCCACACTTTTCGATTATGGCGACTGATCCATGAGGGGTTTCGTTCACATTTTTTCAGAAAATCCACTCGCTGTCCTATTCCAAAATGGTGCCAGCTTGGTTGGTCGCGGATGTTTCCTGACAGGATTGCAATTTTCTCAAAGGCAGAGATAATGGCCTGGCTGTTGCCGATAGCTTTGATGACATGGAGGTCTGCCTGGCGTTCGAAATTTCTGATGAAATATCCAAACAGGAACCTGAAATACAGCACCAGGGCGATAAGGAGCATAATAGCCATCATCGCGGTGAGCATATTTTCTGCGCTGAGTCCGGTGATGCCAAGCAGGCTGTAGAAGCTGTCCCTAGAGAGAAGATAAAAGGTGAAGGGCTCAAGGGCGAACCCTGCAAGAACAGAAAACCCTGAAATGATAAGAAGATAGAGTAGCATGTGTTTGTTCTTGATATGGCCGATTTCATGTGCCATTACACTGTCGAGCTCTGCCAGGTTGAGGTGTTCGAGCAGGGCGGGTGTTATCATTACATAGCGCAGTCCGGGGATGATCCCCATGACACCAGCGGTGATAATTCTGCCTTCAAAGAGTGGCCAGATGAATATTTTGGCGGAAAAACGCTGTTTTTTGAAGAAGTTCTGCAGGTGATCATGGAGCTCTCCTTCCGGAAACGGGGTGCAGCCCCAGAGCCTTCGTACCAGTGGTGGGAAAAATATCAGAATCAGAACCAGAAAAAGGATGAATGATGCATATTCACCGGGTTCTGAATGGAGAAAGGTCTTGAGACCGGGTAGGGGAAGCAGTGCCAGGAGGTCGTAACTGAGTGAAAGGAGGATCCAGGGGAGCACAATGGGCAGATTTGCCTTGGTATTGAATAGGAGAAAGGTCCTGTTGCTGTATCTGCGGCCAAAGATTGTTTCGTAGGCTGGGCGAGCATGGCGCCACATCAACAGTAAAAAGAGAAAAAAGAAAGCCAGGCCGCCAATGTTAACGAAAGATGGGAACAAACCATTCAGTGAGAGAGGGTTTATGTAATAGTGGAGGTCACATGAAAAAAGGATGAGTGAATAGCAGAGCAGTGCCAACATGGAGAGCTTTTTCTCTGTGCTGAAGTAGGTCCCGGAGCCATTTCTGTTGGCCCTGATGTAGAGCCGTTTAGCCACCCGGTCAAAAAAGAAAAGAATAATGGCAGAAATAGTCAGTGAGCCGAAAAAAGGGAGCAGCGGGGTATCTGTTCCGCTGGTCATGGTGAAGAGAAATATGGCTACAAGAAAGAAGAGTAGGTTATTATATATCATAAGGGCTGTTATATCGTGTATGGGCTTCTCTTTCAATCAGGGAAACTACCGGAACGTAAATCTGCGCTGTCCTATTATGGTTCATGATGGAGTAATGAGAGGATTTCCTGATTTTATATGTTTAATTTGTTGACAATTTTTTTTTGCCGGTATAATATATCTGGTTTTGATGCCGGAAAGGGCGCATAGCTCAGTTGGTAGAGCCACCGGCTCATAACCGGTCGGTCGTAGGTTCAAGTCCTACTGCGCCCACCATTTTAAATACAGAATCTGCACCAATGACCAGGTTCCTTGAATAGAATAAAATTTTTTCCAGACAGAGAGAGGCTGACGGCCTCATACCTCATACCAGTTTTTGCTGAAGCAGGCAAAGAATCCTGCTTTAGAAAGCCCGAAATCCAAAGGTACAGCCCGAAAGGGATGTACCTTTTTTTATTGCCTGATTTTAGTGTATTAGAGATGCTCCACCAGGTCTTTCTTACAAGAAATCTCCTTTTGCTGACCAAGATGTCAAGCAGACGTTCCTGTTTTGAGAACAGACTCTCAGGAGGAAGGGGATAATGCAAGTCATGCTGGCTGATCTCCTTACTGAACTTGAACAGATAGTCCCCCGGGGCCTGGCTGAAAGTTGGGATAATGTGGGGCTGCTGGTTGGTGATGAGCAACGGGAGAGCCACTCATGGTTGCTGGGACTTGATCCTACCCTGTCCCTTCTTGAAGAGGCAATTTTTCTTGGTGTCGATACCCTGATTACGCATCATCCCTGCATCTTTCGTCCTCTCTCATTTGTTCATACAAACACTCCATCCGGAGTTTTTCTCGAAAAAGCCCTTGCCTGTAAGATCAATGTGATTGCCTGCCATACAAATTTCGACAGTGCCGCATCCGGAGTCAGTGATGCTTTGGCTGCTCTGCTGGATCTTGTTGATACTCGCGCGCTGCATCCTGTTGATTCCTCGGGTGCGGCTGGATTGGGTAGAATCGGAAAATATGTCAGCCCCCTTTCTTTTGGAACATTTATGGCTCGGGTTTTTGAGGCACTTGGCAGTGATACTGTACTGCTTGCCGGTAAGACCCCTGAGAATGTCCAGACCGTTGCCCTTTGTGGTGGCAGTGGCTCAGACCTGGCTGAAGACGCATATGCGTTGGGGGCAGATCTGTATCTTTCGGCTGAGATAAAACATTCTACAGCCCGCTGGGCCGAAGATGCAGGATTCTGCATAATTGACGGGGGCCACTATGGCACTGAAAAACCTGCCATGGCTTTATTGAGAAACAAACTGGAAAACGTGGTTCGTGCCAGGAACTGGGATATAAAAATTTACGAGAGCAGTACTGAAAAGCCTGCCTTCACATTTATTAATAAGAATACTTTTTCATAAAATAGTACTTTACAACAGGAGATACACCTTGAACGAAGAAATAGTCCAATTGACACTACTGCAGAGTATAGATCATGTGATTGACAGTATCGATTCGGAGATACAGGAAGAGCAGGATGCACTTGATGCAAAAAATGGTGAGCTTGCTGACAGGGAATCAACCATCAGTGAACTTACCGGGAGAATCGAGAGTCTTGAAAAAGAGAGGCGTACTCTGGAAGTGGAAATAGCCGATGAGATGGTCCATGTGAAAGATCGTCAGTCTAAAATGATGCAGGTTCAGACTGGTCGTGAGCAGACAGCTCTGTTAAAGGAGATCGAGGATGGTAAAAAGGGTGTAAAGGAGAAAGAGGAAAAAGTTGTGGCCATCATGGAAGAGGTGGAGCAGTTGACGGCCGAGATTGAAGAGAACAGAAATCTCTTTAAAGGTGAGACAGAGTTGCTTCAGGAAGAGACTGAAAAGGTCAAAAAAGCAATTGCTGCTATAAACAAAAAGAAGAAGACCCAGGAAAAGAAACGCGCCACTCAGGCCAAGAAGCTAAAGGTCCAGCTCCTGAAAAAGTATGATAATTTGCGAAAGCATCGTAATGGTCTCGGGGTTGTCAATGTCCTGGCCGGTGTCTGTCAGGGGTGCTTCATGGCCATTCCACCGCAGCAGTATAATCTTCTGCTTCGCGGTGAAGACCATTTTGATTGTCCGACCTGTCAGCGGATAATGTACCATGAACCGGTGGAAGTGGCGGAAGAGCCAAAGAAGGCAAAGAAGAAAGCTGTTAAAAAGAAGAAATAATAGTTTTATTTTTGGCAGATTGCCGATAGTATCAAGAGTTAGAGTGGGTGCATGATCGCTCGGGTCTGAAGACTCGAGAGGAAAGTCCGAACTCCACAGGGCAGGATGGTTCGTAACGCGAACGTCGGGTGACCGGCGGAAAGTGCCACAGAAAATATACCGCCGTATTAAGTACGGTAAGGTTGAAATGGTGAGGTAAGAGCTCACCGCCCGTATGGTGACATGCGGGGCAGGGTAAACCCCATCCGGAGCAAGACCAAATAGGAAGATGTCCCACAGGCTGCCCGCCTGAAGTCTTCGGGTAGGTTGCAAGAGGTGTCGGGTGACCGGCATCCCAGTGAAATGATCATGATTGTACAGAATTCGGCTTACAGCCCACTCTATTTTTTAGTCAAATGTTCTGGTAGTCGACGACTCCCTCGTCGTTAATTATCCTCGATGTCCTTCACAGCCGCTATAATTCCTGCCGCTGGCAGCGGAAGCAGGATGGGGCTGGACCATCCCAAACAGTACCATCATCTCTGCGGTGTTCCAATACTCATTCATACTGTTCGAGTTTTTGCAGGTACTTCCTGCATAGACAGGATAGTGGTGGTGGTACCGGAAGAGCGGGTTGGAAGCACCTCCAGTCTCTTTGCTGAGTACGGCTTGTTGTCAGATAGCCTTCAAGTCGTAGCCGGTGGAAAGCGGCGTCAGGATTCGGTGAAAGCAGGTCTTGATACTCTGGGGAAAGAGGTTGAAATTGTCCTTGTCCATGATGGGGCCCGCCCTCTGGTCAGTGAAAACCTGATTGGCAGTTGCTGCAGGGCTGCAAGTGTTTATGGCGCAGCCATTGCTGCCGTACCTGTGAAGGACACGTTAAAAAAGGCAGGGGGTGATGGGCATATTCTACACACGGTCGACCGGGAAAATCTATGGCAGGCCCAGACTCCCCAGGCAGTTTCATCTAGCGTCCTGCGTACTGCCTATGAGGCGGTTGGAGACAGGGATGTGACCGATGAAGCGTCTCTGCTGGAGCTTGCTGGTGTTGCGGTTCATATGGTGGAAGGCTCTGAAACCAATATTAAAATAACAAGACTGGATGATCTGCTTGTAGCGGAAAAAATTATGGGAAAGAGTGAATCTTCTGTTGCTGCAATGCGGGTTGGACATGGCTATGACGCCCATCGCTTTGCCTCTGGTCGGGAGCTGGTTCTTGGTGGAGTAAAGATTCCATTTGACATGGGGCTTGCTGGACATTCAGATGCGGATGTTTTGACCCATGCCTTTTGTGATGCGATTCTTGGCGCCCTGGGGCTTGGTGACATTGGTGCTCATTTTCCCGATTCTGATGAGAAGTTTGCAGGTATTTACTCAATCACCCTGCTTGAAAAGGTGATTAATTTGGCGGGGGAGCATGGGTTTCAGGTGGCCAATGGAGATGTTACCGTCGTTTGTGAAAAACCAAAATTATCTCCATTTATTAATGAGATGAAAACTATACTGGCCACAGCATGTAGTGTGGCTGTGGAGCAAATCAATGTCAAGGCAACTACCACCGAGAAGATGGGTTTTACCGGTAGGATGGAAGGTATCAGCTGCCATGCTGTTGTCCTTCTGGAACAGAAGGGGATTGAGTAGATGGTGAGTTATTCCATAAACAGAGAGCGGCTGGCGAGTACTTTCACCCGGCTCTGTGAGATTGACAGCCCCTCTCGTCGTGAAGGTCGTCTTGCCAAATATTTAAAGGCAGTTTTTACTGAGCTTGGGGCAGAGTCCGTTTTGGAAGACGATTCTGCATCCCAAACTGGCTCTGATTGCGGAAACCTGATTATTCGTTTTCCCGGAAATAGCAGCAGGGAACCAATGTTTTTTGCCTGTCACATGGACACGGTTGAACCGGGGCGTGGTGTTGAAGTGCTGCGGGTTGGCGACCTGTTTACCAGCCGAGGGGATACCATTCTTGGCGGTGACGATAAGTCTGGCATTGCCGCTATTATAGAGATGATCCGGGTTCTTGCTGAAGATAATCTGAGCCATGGTCCAGTTGAGGTGCTGCTTACAACCTGTGAGGAGATCGGGCTGCTTGGTGCCAAGCATCTGGATCATGCTCTTTTGCAGGCTGAAAGCGGCTATGCTCTGGATTCAACGGGTATTGACAAGGTCATCGTGGGTGCTCCTGCTGCAAATCGGCTCAAGATCAAGGTGCATGGAATTGCCGCTCATGCCGGATTGAATCCGGAGCAGGGCGTGTCTGCTCTCTGCCTTGCGGCCCGTGCCATAGCGGATCTTCGTCTTGGCCGTCTTGATGAACAGTCCACAGCCAACTTTGGTTTGATTTACGGAGGTGTCGCGACAAACATTGTTCCGGATCTGATCACTATTGAAGGAGAGGTTCGCTCTCACTCTGCTGCCAAGCTCAAGGATTATACCCGTGAAATAGAATCCACTTTCCAGAACGTGGTATGGGGATGGGCGGGGCAAATTGGCAAAGGCAGGCATCCTTCTGTTGATATTCACGTTGAGCAGGAGTATCCGGCACTGTTTCTTGAGGATGATGATCCGGTGTTAGACAGGCTCCGCCGAGCAGGGGATCTGCTGGAACGGGAACTGCTTTTCCAGGTTGCAGGTGGTGGCTCGGATGCCAATATATTGAACAGTTATGGTCTGAAAACCGCCATTGTGGCCACAGGTATGGAAAAAGTTCACACCTGTGACGAATGTCTTGATCTGAAAGACCTCACCATGCTGACGGAATTGCTGCTGGCCACCGTAGTATCCTGACTTTCCCTTGAAAAAACCAGTTATTCACTTGGGTTGCGGAGCCTTCAAGCGTTCATGGATTCAGGTGTTTTTTAGAGAAGTTCCACAGCTCCTGCTTCTCCAGCAATAATTTCACCGATCTCGGCAAAGGCAAGCCCATATCCAGAGTCTCTGAGGGTTTGCAGAATAGTATCGGTTGCTTCAGGAGGAGCCGCAATCAGCAGGCCCCCGGATGTCTGCGGGTCCACCAGTGCCATTTCAATGGTGTCGCATGTCCCTTCCCTGCAGTGCAGCCACTTGGAATAGAATTTACGGTTTGAGTAAGCCCCTTCAGGGATGATTCCCATGTTGATAAAATCGATACAGTCTGGAATCAGAGGGATTTTGTCCGCATCGAGTCGGGCGCTGACACCAGATGCCAGTGCCATTTCATGGAGATGTCCAAGAAGGCCGAACCCTGTGATGTCGGTACAGGCATGCACTTCCCCCCCCTCCTCTATTGTCCGGGCCACAGCATCGGCAGGAGCGCGATTCAGGGTGGCCATGATCTCCGTTATTAATTTTTCTATGGCCGGGTCGGCAAGTTCTCCTTTAATCGCTGTTGAGAGTATTCCAGTGCCTATGGGTTTGGTGAGAATCAGGTGGTCACCAACCTTTGCGCCACTGTTTAACAAAACCCTGTCCGGATGAACCGTTCCTGTGATGGAAAGGCCATATTTCAGTTCATCATCCTCCACCGAATGGCCGCCAACCAAAAGGGCACCAGCTTCTTCCACCTTGGAAAGTCCGCCCCTGATCACCTCTTTTATGACGTCCGCCTCCATGGTTTTGATGGGGCAGGCAAGGATGTTCATGGCAAGTAGTGGCTTGCCCCCCATGGCATACACGTCACTCAGGGCATTGGCTGCAGTTATCTGGCCAAAGTGATAGGGATCATCAACAATGGGAGTGAAAAAATCCAGAGTTTGAATAAGGGCTGTCTCGTCGTTAAGGCGATACACCCCAGCATCGTCGCAGGTTTCAGCGCCGACAATTAATCGGTCATCTTTGGGTAGTTTAATACCGCATAATATCTGGCTCAGGTCCCCTGGGCCGAGTTTTGCGGCTCAACCCGATGCTTTAACTGTTGAGGTAAGTTTTATCATTTTGCTGACCCGTGAAGGTGGTATTACTGCAGAATCTTTAATTGCTCCCATGGAAGAAAGGCCACATTGTGGTAGTCTTCTGGAGGGTTCGAAAATCTGAGTAAATGGTTATAAAAAAAGAAAAACAGGACATAGGGCGCTTTATTGTTGAATTTCCCTGATACATATTATAAATCTTTCTATCAGATTTTGATAAAAGGCACAAAGATATTCGTTTTCTTTGTGCCTTTCCCCTTTTTTTAAGAGTTTCGGCTTAGCTGTTTGTTTGTTCAAACAAAGGATGATAGTTTAATGGACAGGAACGGGGTACAGACACTTGAAGATGGTCGTCCCAAAGATGAATGTGGTGTCTGTGGTATTTTTGGCCATGAAGATGCAGCAAAGCTAGCCTATTTTGGACTGTATGCTTTACAGCACCGTGGGCAGGAGAGTGCCGGTATTGTCGCCTCTGACAACGGGACGGTTACTATTCACAAGGCCATGGGGCTGGTGCCTGAGATTTTTTCAGAAGAGATACTCCAGAGACTGCCAGGGGCCATGGCCATGGGACATGTGCGTTATTCCACCACAGGAGCGTCCTGTGTGATTAATTCCCAGCCGCTGATGGTGACCCATAAAGGCTGTACTCTAGCCGTGGCCCACAATGGGAACCTAGTGAATTCAATGGAGCTGCGTCAGGGGCTTGAAGATCGGGGTTCCATTTTTCAGACATCCATGGACAGTGAGGTGGTTCTTCATCTCATGGCCCGCCGAACTCATCTGGATCTGGACAAGGCCCTCAAAGAGTCTTTTTCTTCGCTGAAAGGTGCCTACTCCATCCTGATGATGACAGAAGATACCTTGATGGCAGTGCGGGATCCGGGCGGGTTTAGACCGCTCTGTCTTGGAAAACTTAACAATGGGGCCTGGGTTGTGGCTTCTGAGACCTGTGCCCTTGATCTCATAGAGGCCGAATATATCCGTGACATTAAACCCGGAGAGGTTCTTATCATAAATAAGGATGGCATGAGGTCCATTTTTCCATGGCCAAAGCAGAAAACGAGTTTTTGTATTTTTGAACATGTCTATTTTGCTCGTCCCGATTCGGATATCTTTGGCATTAATGTGTATGAGTCTCGAAAACGGATGGGAGAGATCATGGCTCGGGAGTCCGGGGTGGAGGGCGATTTTGTGATGCCTTTTCCAGATTCAGGAAACTATGCTGCTATCGGTTTCTCGAAAGCGTCCGGGATACCTCTTGAAATGGGAATGATCCGTAACCACTATGTGGGGAGAACCTTTATTCAACCCACCCAGTCTATGCGTGATTTTAATGTGCGGGTGAAGTTGAATCCTGTTCGTTCCCTTTTGAAGGGAAAACGGGTCATCATTGTGGAGGATTCAATTATTCGTGGCACAACGGGGCGGAGCCGGGTGAAGGCATTGAGAGAGGCTGGTGCCAAAGAAGTACACATGATGGTCAGCTGTCCTCCAACCCGTCACGCTTGCTATTATGGGATAGATTTTCCTTCGTCAGATCAGCTTATTGCTGCCAACTACTCCATTGCAGAGACTGCTGAGCGGCTAGGTCTGGACTCACTTCATTATCTGAGTATTGAAGGGCTGGTGGAGGCCACCGGTCTGGTGAAGGATGATTTCTGTCTCGCCTGCTTTGACGGGCAATACCCTGTACCCCCTGATATCAACTTTACCAAGGATGCTCTGGAGCGCTAGGAGTTAAATAATGGCAAGATCCATCGTAATTGATGTCTATGAGTGTAACGGCTGTGGTTCCTGTGAGGAGATCTGTCCCGAAGCTTTTGTGATGGATGATGGTGATAAGGCTGCCCTTGTGGATTCTGAAGCTGAGGTAACTGACAAGGTGGAAGAGGCCGCTGCCTACTGCCCCCAAAAATGTATTTTCTTTGAATAAACAGGACTCTTTTGAAAAGGGTTGTTTTTTTTAGGTTTTATTGAAAATCTTATGATAATGTGAGACTATCTGTACGTACAGGATATGGTCTGGGTGTTCAAACAAAAGATATTCGGGCAATAAACTCATAACTTCTGAGGGATTCGGAACATCGCAACAACGTAATCATATTGCCCAGATGGACAATCTTTATCTGACAAAGCTGCTTGCAACTGGAAAAACCAATGATCCTCTGGATGAAATTCTGGCTGTTATCGCCTTGATGTCACCTGAGTTTGATCAGGGACCGCTCATTGCACTGCACCGTGAAATCGGACTTATTTTTGGTGGTAAACATCCGGATTACCGCCAGAGTAACACAAAGTATCATAACCTGGATCACACCTACAGTGTGGTTCTGGCGACGGTGAGGATTTTTCACGGTCTCTCCTGTGATGGCTGGCCGGTGTCAGAGGAAACCTTGACCAAAGCTCTTTACAGCGCCTATTTCCATGATTGTGGACTTCTGCTTAAAAACTCAGAAAATGCAGTAACCGGAGCGACTTTTACCGTCGGTCACGAAAAACGGTCCATGTTTTTTATGGCTGACTACTTGAAAGAGAAAGATTTTTCACTGCCATTTATCACAGACTGCTCAGTCATTATTCAATGTACCAACCTCAGTATCAGTCCTGATTCCCTGTTTTTTCCATCTGCTGAGATGCAGTTGGCTTCTTTTACTGTGGGCTCTGCAGATATTCTGGCCCAAATGGCCGACAGGTATTACCTGGAGCGACTGCCATCCCTGTTTCAGGAACACAAGGAGGGTGGGATTGAAAACTATAATTCCGCTGTGGAGCTGATGGAACAGACCTCCATGTTCTATCACGATGTTGTGGTTGATCGACTGCTGCATGTTTTTGGGAACCTCACTAAATTCATGCAGGTGCATTTTCGGGAGCGCTGGGGAGTGGACAGGAACCTCTATCTCGACAATGTGAAAAATAATGTCAAGTATATCCAGTTGATTGTGAAGTCCTGCAGTGGGGATATGGAAGGTTCATTGCAGAAATATTTGCGTCGAACTCCCCCGCTGTGACAGACTGATTTTCCGATTATTTCTGGCGAGGATCCTTGCCGGTTTCAAACATTTCAAAAAGATCATAAAAAAGCCTGGCCACTGCGCTGAAGTGAGTGGCAGATCCTGAACTTGCGTAAGCCTTTGTGAGTTCCATGGCCCTTGCAAAACTCTCCTGCCCCTCTGAATCTTCAGGCGTCTTTAAGACCTGCACCAACCGTTCTCCTATCTCGTCACTCATTTGCTATTCTCCACTGTTAAGGGTTGTTTTTAGGGGATAATATGTATGTTGTTCATCCTGTTCCTATTCGATCTCTTGAAGCATCTCTTCTATCACCTGCAGGCCACCCTGCCAGAAATGCGGGTCGTTGAGGTTGATGGCAAAAGGGGTAAGCAGTTCATAGGGTGATTTACTCCCACCTGCTGTAAGAAGCTGAATGTACTTGGGAATGAATCCTGCGCGCTCTTCCTGATATCTCCGGTACAGAGAGAGAACCAAAAGTTCACCGAATGCGTAAGAATAGACATAGCCGGGAGTGTGGAGAAAGTGGGGGATGTATGACCACCATATTTTATAATGCTCTCCAAGGGAAACAGCATCTCCAAACAGGGCCTCCTGGCTCTGCATCCAGAGTGCGGAGAAGTCATCTGTCGCAAGCTCACCTTTGTCACGGCGTCGGTTATGGATAAGTGACTCAAAACGATTCATGGAGATCTGGCGGAATACTGTGGCAAAGATGGATTCAAGTTTCTGGCAGATAAATGCTCTTTTCTCCTGTGGCTCATCCAAGCTTTCGAGCTGTTTGTGAAAAATGAGCAGTTCTGCAAAAACTGATGCGGTCTCAGCAAGTACCAGCGGGGTGTCACTGTTGAAATACCCCTGATCTTTTGCAAGGTATTGATGGATCCCATGGCCGAGCTCATGAGCCACTGTAGAGACATCACGAATATTCCCAGTATAGTTTACCAGAATGAATGGGTGGGCATCCGGGACTGCAGGGTGAGCGAAGGCACCGCCTCTTTTACCGTCAAGCAATGGGGCGTGTATCCATTTCTGATCAAAGAAGAGCCTGGCAATATCAGCCATCTCCGGGGAGAATGCCTCAAAGCCGTCAAGTACCATCTTCTTGCATTCATCCCAGGGAACCAGTCGATTTGGCAGAGAGGGGAGTGGGGCATAGCGGTCATAATCGTGGAGTTTATTCAGGCCAAGCAGGTCTTTTTTCAGTCTGTAGTAGCGCTGGACGATATCATAGCGGTCGGTACAGCTGTTCACCAGGGCATCGACGGTTTCTGTTTTCAGCTCATTTGAGAGGTTTCGGGCACTGATCCAGGATGGGTAATGGCGCAGTCTGTCATCAATCATCTTCTCGGCGAGGATGGTGTTAAATATGTGGCTGAGAATGTGGAGCTGGCTCTTAAGTCCTTCGGTGAGTTCGCCTGCTGCTTTTTTCCGAACCTCACGGTCTGAAGCATACAGGTCGGAAAGGACTTCCTCTTCACTTCTGTTGTCTGTACCAAATTCAAGATGGCCCATGAGTTTTTCAAAAAGAGTCAGCCAGCTGTCACGTCCAACCGGGGAGAGTTCAACCAACAACGATTCCTCAGTGTGAGACAGGAGGTGGCTGGCGTAGCGGCGGATGTTCTCAAGGTAGTGTCGATAGGGGGCCACGTCATCAGAGGCCAGAAGTGTTGCTGCTGATTCAGTATCCATCTTGGCCCACTCCAGGTCAAAAAAGACCAGTTCTTTCTGAATTTTGCTTGCATCCTCTCTACATTTTTGAAGAAATGCCGCGGCGGCATCGTTTTTGACTTGGGTAACAAAGTTGAGAAAGGCGTAGGTTTCAATGCGGCCAAGGTTGACGTGAATCCGTTCGATACGACGGATGGTGCGAGCGAAGGTGGCCATCGGCAGTTCAGCAAGCTTTCCGGCGCAGCCTTCTTTTAGCAGCTCTGCCTCCTGGATGCAGAGATCGAGGTCGTCGTGGAGCAGTTCATCCTGCAGAGAGTCATACAGGGCGTCAAGGGTCCATGTTACATCGGTAGTGCCAAGTTCTGTGTTCAGTGAAGACATAATAAATCCTGGATAAAGAGAGTATAAAACATGAATTGTGAGTAATTAAACGAAAAATGTACCCCAAGGACACTTCCTAAAGGGCGCACAACAATGCAGGTGAAAAGTTTTTATGACACCATCAAAGAAACATACCTTATCACCAAATCTATATTTGCATTTCAACATGCTAACAAAAAAAAGCACCAAGCCATCACGGATTCCGGATAATTATAGGAGGGCGGTAAGAGGCAAGAGCCGTCAGAGAACCAACTGTGATCCTGAAGGTCAATGTTCCATAAATTCCACAACAGTAAACGAGGAAAACAGCCACTTGTCATCAATCTTTTCTGTACCTATATCAAACTCGTAGGCATCTGTGAACTGGTCACTGGCAATTTTGCCAGTCAGTCTGAGGGTGGTGGAAATCTCAGCTTTATGTTCTTCCGGGAAAGATATACTGGTATCGTGAAAGGTGAAACGTGTTGTGGACAGCATTTTTTTCATCATGAGGATATGGTCGGTGAGTTCTTTTCTGTCAAAGTCCCGATTAATTTTAAAGGAGAGAAACTGCACGGCACATGGATCACTGCACATCTTTCCGGCCTGAGCAACTTTTTGTAGAGTTGCCAGTGATTTGTCAGTATCGGTTGTGGTGAAATGTTCCGCCAGGGTATCAAGGTTGTGCCGTATTTTTTTCTCGTCATCTGGCAGCAGAAAAAAAACTGTTGCTGCAGCGATGAGGATCACCATGGCAATTACTATTTTATTCATGGAATGACTCCACCCATAATTCTATTTTGGTTAACATGTCCAAAACGGTGTCTGGCCATGGATGTACCGCGATTATCTCCAACAACATAGACATATCCGGATTCTACGGTTCTCGGCTTGAGGTTCCAGGGATTACGGTATTTGACATATGGCTCCACCACCTCTTTACCGTTTCGAACAAGTATCCCTTCTTTAAACTCTATGGTGTCACCGCTCAGTCCGACAACCCTTTTCAGGAGCATGGTGTTTTTCCCAGAAAGGCGGACAGTTACGATATCGGATCGTTTAACTTCTGCATAGAGGTATCTGGGTCTCCAGCAGAAGGTAAAGGAGCCATTTTTGTATGTGGGTTCCATGCTGTGCCCCTGAATGCGCATGGGGATTAGGAGGTAGGTGAATATGAGATAGCAACTCAGACCGGTTATCAGGATACGGCGCAGCAATGATTTGTTCAGCGCAGGAAGAAAAAAATTTCTAATTGAGGGAGAGAGTTTCATCCAGGTAATCTGCTCAGAATGCTCCGGCATTGGGGGTGAACAGGGCGTTCCCCATGGTATCCCTGAAATCTCCAATGGCCTGTTGGCCTGCTGGAGAGCTCAGCCAGATTACAAAGTTCATGGCGGATTGATAGTTAACCTGTTTGTGGTTTTCGGGGTTGACGACCATGGTCCCATATTGATTATGGAGTCCCGGGTCATTTTCAAGGACAATTTCGAGGGCAGGGAGTACTTTGCTTCGCATGGCAAGCCAGGTGGCCCGGTCAGCCAGAGTGTATGCCTGCTGTGTCGCAGCTATTGTAATGGTTTGGGCCATGTCAAGGTTTGCACTGTGGTACCAGGTGTCGGTCCTGCCGGGCATTCTTCCGGTACTGGCCCAGATGCGGTTTTCCCGCATATTGGTTCCGGAATTATCTCCCCTGGAAATAAATAGTGCCTCGGAGTTTCTAATCTTCTTAAAGGCCTCAAAAGGGAAGGAGATCCTTTTGAGGCCAGCTGGATCATTTGGTGGGCCGAGGATAACAAAGTCATTATACATGATATCTTCACGGTCAATGAAGTAGCCCTCATCAACCAGTTGAATTTCGAGATCCCTGTCATGTACCAGAACAACGTCCACCTTACCTTGTTTACCAAGCTCCAGTGCTTCACTGGTACCAACTGAGAGTACTTTTACATCAATACCTGTGTCCTGTTTGAAAATGGGTAGGAGATAACCAAGCAGACCGGAATTGACTGCGGAAGTAGCTGAGGCACAGGTGATGGATTCACCGGCGTGGATGGAGCAAGGTAAGGACAAGGTAAGCAGGAAAAAAAGAATAATTTTTTTATGCATGGCTTGGCTCTTCAAAAAAGAATGGATAAAGATATCAACTCTCAGCTGGTAGGGTTATTCGTATATCGATGGTTCTGGCTGGCTTTGTACCTATCTTTAGAGAATCAACAAATCCGTACACGGTGCCGGCGAGGGCGTCCTGGACAAAATCTTTGAGCGGGACCCGGTTCCCATTGATAAGCAATATGGTATGATCGGCACCTTTGGCTGCGTTATGGAGGAAGCGTTTTTCGATGAAGGAGGCAATTTCGGCAGCCTCACTGAGACGGAAAATATGATCGCCGCTTATTCTTTCATCGCTGGCAACGGCAATGACTCCGGTCACTGTACCGCGAAGGAGCTTGGCGGGGTCACTGTCTCGAAAGACCTCAATTTTAGAGACCTGTCGGGCTTTTTTAAACCCTTCTCCAATGACTATATCTACTTCGGGAAAATGTCTGTGGGCGAGGGTTGACAGGGATTCCCCCCTGTTGTCAGTCATGATAACCATCTGATCAGGGGCCACCAGCATCACTGAGTCGGCACCGGCTTTTCTGTGTGTATAGGTGTCGGTCCCGGGAGTATCAAAAGTGATTTCAGTTTCCTTGGTGGATTTGATGACTGCCACCTGATACCCCAACTGTTTCAAGTGGCTGACGACCTGAGAGGCAAGAGTGGTCTTGCCGCTGTTGTGCCAGCCGATAAAGGTAACAATGGGGGGCATGCGAAAACCTCGAAAATGAAAAAATTACTCGGATCACCGGGTTATTAAACAAGTATCTTCAACAAATTACTGTATTCCTCTTGAAAATTCAAGTTATCCGGGTACTCTTTTACCTGTTGAGGGGCCTTCTTATAATACGAAAAACCAAAAAATTGTGGCGAGCCATACGGTTTGCCTTTGGTATCATTACTCCCTGTTTCCAGCGGAACTGTCAGTTGATGTATTAATGGTTTACAGCTGGCCAGCGGATTTTGGGGTGATAGTGGGCGAAAAAACTTGAATTTACCTGTTCAATATCATACTATGTACCAAACGGTCAGTATATTTGAGGGGGGTGGGTACTTGCAGACTAAGGGACAGGAAACACGTAATCATATACTGAAAGAGAGCAGAAGGCTTTTTACTCTTCAGGGATTTAATAATACCAGTATCAGTGAGATTATAGCTGCCACCGGTGTGAAAAAGGGAAACCTCTACTATCATTTTTCCAGCAAGGAAGAGTTGGGACTTGCAGTTTTACTTGATGTACGACATGAATTTCTCGGTGTTCTGGAACGCTCCATGGTTGGTAGCAGTGCGGTGGAGCGAATCCTTCATTCTTGTAACAGTATCATGGCGTTAATGGAAGAGACCGATTTTGTGGGCGGCTGTTTGTTTGGCAATACTGCTCTTGAAATGATTGATTTGAGTTCCAGCTTTGGGCAGGTGGTTCGGGATGTGTTCAGTCACTGGATCAATCTTATTGAGCAGGAGATTCGACGGGATATCGGTGATGAAGGGAATGGAAAAAATCTTTCTCCGGAGACCCTGGCCATTGCCGTTGTGGCAATACTTGAGGGCGGGATAATGCTTTCCAGGCTCTATCAGAACAAAAAAAGCCTGGATGCTTGTATACGTTCAATCGAAGGATTGGTTGGCTCATAAAAACAGATCATCCTCTCTGTTATTGCATCTTTTTATTTGCTTTCAACGTGCTGGGGAACGTCTCGATTAAATGAAAATGTACCTAAGGGAACTTTCTATAAAGGGCGCACAATGAAGTAGGTGAGGAGTTTTTACGACGCCATCATGGTTGATCAGGGCGTACTGGATTTCTGTTGGGTAGTTACTGTACCAGCTGTTTGGTATAAAATAAGAGTAGAGATTGGAGGTGTGCCATGAACGGGTGTGAAGGGCGGATAGATCTTAGAGGAAGTATTGTCGCAGTATTAGGAGTAGTTGTTCTGAGTCTGGTGTTAAGCGGGTGTGGAGGAAAAAACCAGCAGGATACTGGTTTTTCAGGAAACAGTGGTGCACGACTGGTTTCAGTGGGTGAGGGGATCTGCCAGGATACTAAAACAGGTTTAATGTGGCAGACAGAAAAGAGCAGGAGCATCAAATCACTGGAAGAGGCACAAAGCTATACAGCATCATTGACAACCGGTGGCTATACGGATTGGCGTATGCCAACAGTTATTGAACTCTATGGTCTTTATATGACTTTTGATCTCCATGAGAATGGTGACTGCAGGATGGAAGTGGAGGGAACGTACTGGTCTGATGAAGAAGACCTTGAAGGCCGGGTGGGGACATGGGAGCTCGATGACAACTGTGACCCGGAGCGAAGGTACATTCCGAAACAAAAAGGGCTGGTACGGGCAGTACGGAAGTAGCCGGCTGAAGAGTCATCTCTGACTGTACGCATTAATTATAGGATATCGTACTCTTTCAACTTGTTGAGAAGCGTCTGTCTGGCGACACCGAGGACCTTTGCCGTTTTGCTGCGGTTTCCATTGTACTGGGCTAGGGTGCTGCGTATCATCTCCCGCTCCATGTCCCGAAGAGTTACAGGTGTCTGAGCAGGTTTTGTGGCGGGATCTATGTCGTCAGGGAGGAGTTGCGGTGGAAGTTCCCGGATTGAGATCAACTCGCCAGGACAAAGAATTACGGCCCGTTCCACTGTGTTTTCAAGTTCCCGAATATTTCCAGGCCATGAATACTGCATGAATATACGCAGTATCTCTGGTGTAAATCCTTTTATATCTTTACGATTTTTGAGGGCATAGCGTTCAAGAAAGAGTTTGGCAAGTTCCGGGATGTCGGTGGATCGCTCCCGCAGAGGCGGAAGTTCTACAGGAACCACAGATAATCTGAAGAAGAGATCCTGCCTGAAACTGCCCTCTGTTATCATTTGCTGCAAATTGCGGTGGGTAGCAGCAAGGAGCCGGACATTGACCTTGATGGTTTCACTTCCGCCGAGTCTGTCGAGTTCTCCTTCCTGCAATACCCTGAGGATTTTAGCCTGCGTCTGCAGGCTCATATCACCAATTTCATCAAGGAACAGGGTCCCTTTGCTGGCCTGTTCAAAGCGGCCCTTACGCCTGGCGACTGCACCGGTAAATGCACCGGCCTCGTGGCCAAAGAGTTCACTCTCAAGGAGGTTCTCATTGAGTGCAGCACAGTTTACTTTGATGAAGGGAAACTCTTTCCGGCTACTTTTCTGATGCAGGGCATTTGCGACAAGCTCTTTTCCGGTTCCGGATTCACCGGTGATCAGTACCGTAGCGTCTGACGGCGCGACCAGCTCTAGGGTAGAAAAAAGTTCCTCCATGGCGGGGCTGCCACCTATCATGTTTCCAAAGGAGAAGTTCCGGCCTAGATGTTTTTTTAAACGGTTGTTCTCTTGTTGCAGTGCCTGGAAACCGAGTGCCTTTTTCATCACCAGTTTCAGCTCATCGAGATCTATGGGTTTAGCCACGTAATCATAGGCCCCTTCACGCATGGCCTTAACGGCCGTATCAACTGAAGAGAAGGCTGTGAGAACAATAACCGGTATAGCGGTGTAGGCCGTTTCACGGAGAGCTGCAAGGGTGGCTAGTCCATCCATGCGGGTCATCTTCATGTCCAGCAGGATCAGATCTACTGAGCCTTCGTTGTCAAGATAGGAGATAACCTGATCACCATCTTCAACTTCAAAAACCTCAAAGTGACTGCCGGACAGGTTGGCCTTGAGCATTGTCCGATGCGCATTGTCGTCATCCACCAGCAGTATTCTTTTTTTGGAAGAGTTGCTCATCTGTTTTCTCCTGGTAAAATTACTCGCATAGTGGTGCCGATTCCGAGTTTACTCTCCACTTCAATCCTCCCGTGATGCTGTTCAACGATCTGGTGACTCACGGCGAGGCCAAGGCCGGTACCATCTTTTCGGGTAGAGAAAAAGGGATCAAAAAGCTTTTCCTGCTCCTCGTTAGTCATGCCGTGTCCAGTATCGCTCACCTCAATGACCATATCGTGAGCTCGTCGGGTAGTGGTAAGGGTTATTTGGCCCCCCCGGTCTGTGACACTGATACTGTTTTTCAGCAGGTTCAATAGTACCTGGAGAAGTAAATCCGGGTCGGCATAGAGGGTCAACTCCGGGTCAAACTGCAGCTGGAAGGCGACCTGCCCGGAGGAAAAATCCGCTTCCATGAGGCTGCTGAGTTTTTCAAAAAGATCGCCAGCCTGCATCAAAACAGGCTGAGGCTCGCGAGCCCTTGCAAACTGAAGAAGGCTGGATATTGTCTGATTGAGACGATCTACTTCAGAGATCATGAGCCGTGCATATTTCTCCCCATCTGTTCCTTTTCCTGCCTCTTTGCCGAAGTATTGTGCGAAACCGCGCAGAGTACCGAGGGGATTCCTGATTTCATGTGCCACTCCTGCTGCCATTTTTCCAAGTGATGCCAGACGCCTGGATAACTCAAGCTGGAGTTCGATTTTTTTGATCTCACGCATGTCCCGCAGGATAATAACCATGCCATTCCTGGTACCATCGTGTTTTAACAGTGGGGAGGTGGAGAGTTTTATGGGGATTTCTTCACCACTGCTGCTGAGGCAGAAGACGTCCTTTTCAAGGAGGAGCTGTTCCTGCTGCAGATCTTGCGGTAGTGGATAGAATAGCTCTTCGAGGGACAACCCCTCCATGTCTTTTAATCGTCGGGAAAGAAGCTGTTCGGCTCTGGAGTTACAGGAAACAATGTCCCCGTCACCGTTTATGGTGATAAGGCCGGCTGGCATGCTTTCAATCACATTGTCGGTGTAGAGCTGCATGTTTGCCAGAGTCGATTTTCCCACCCGTATACTCTGGTAGAGAAACAGGGAATAGAGTCCGGCTGTCCCCAGGAGAAAGAGCAGTGCTCCCATAAAGAGGGCTCGGTTTTTGTCTTCCTGCCTGGCGGCGTCAAAGGCACTTGTCCCGAGGCCGACTACAATCAGTTGCCTGCCTTTTTTGTGCTGGTCTTTTTGCATCTGCTGCATGTGCTTATGCATTCTTCCGCCTCTGGGGGGCATCAGAGGTGGCAGGGGTTCGAAAATCCTGGCCAGCTGAAAAATGTTTTTTCCTGGAAGGCTTCTGGTGGTAACGGTTTCAGCGGTAAGGATGGCATGAATTTCACCCATGTCCATAGGCGGTGGGAGATCACCTGATTCTGCCGCAATATCACCGTTTTCCCAGACAATACGGATATAAGCTACACTCTCCTCTTTTGCAGTCTCTTCCACCAGTGTTTCCAGTGGATCAGTTCCAGTCATAAAGTGCCGCATTGACGTTCTGGCACCGGCCTCAAAAGAGCGAATCAGGGTAAGCCCTTGTTGGAGGAGAGAATTTTCCAGGAGGCGCTGTTCACGGTTCATGTTACGAACCGTGGTTACGGCAAGGATCGCTGCAAGCAGAGAGCTTGCCAGAATGATTGCAAGAGCGGGTTTGGAAAATTTGAATGGTTGGTTACTGGAAGGGATCATGGGTTCCTGCCGGGTTTCGTTCCGATGGCCAAATTGTGTCTCTGATTATAACACAGAAAAAGGCGAAACGCTGTGTTCTGTCTGCAGAAGCACAACCTTTCGCCCTGTCTTACGTGTAAAACTCTAACTACAATTGTTATTGCGCAGGAGCGGCAAAGATTGCCTGACGTTTGGTCATGAGTTCCTGACGCAGGGTATAGAGTTCGGTCTGCTGAGCTTGTAGTTCGCCCTGGGTTACTGAAGGATTGCGGCTCGCTTCGATGTAGGCAAACTGTTTGTCATGGATCTGTTTGCGCAGCTCAGTGGTCGCATCCAGAAACTGATTACGTTTCTCAAGCATCTGGGGATTCATCATGGCACCACCGCGTTTGCCACAGGGGCCGCAACCTTGCATCATCATCTTACCCATACCAGGGCCAAAATTGTTCATCATGCCATAACCACCCATCCCTTGTCCCATCACCCCTCCACCCATACCCATCATCCCATTACCACGCATCATCATGCCATTTCCGGGACCACCTGCCGGGGAGGGCTGGGGGGGCGTTGCTGGGATTGTGGCCAGGGCTACTCCTGCCATTAGTGAAAGGGCCAAGGCTGTCGCTGCAATGTTTCTTTTTAATTTCATAGTGTTTCTCCTTAAAAGGTTGTTGTTTGTTTTGAGATTATCAAAACAGTATTTAGTGCCTGTCTGTTACTGCAGGTCCTTTTGCATCTGTTGAAATTCCTCGCGGCTGATCTGACCCTGAGCATAACGGCTTTTCAGCAGTTCACTAGCAGTGCCAGTCTCCATTTTTGTTTCCTTCTGACCGTTTGAAAAAAGGAGTTGTGTTCCTTTGAATAACAGGAAAAGAAGAATCGCCCAGAAGATCAGGGTGAATATCATACCCAGTGATCCCGGAAAAAGACTTCCTGGTCCGCACCACCATTCACCGCTATTTATTCCATGTCGAAACATCTGTCGTCCTCCATCATATTTGAGATCATTGCTTCTGCATATTATTAAGCACATAGCGTGCCAGTTGTGATTTGAATTGGCTGCTGTCTGTCTAAGGTCTCGAAATGGTGATCAAATAAGAACCATATGCCATGGGGATAGTGATGTCCTGTGAGGTTAGTGTCCAATTATTATACAATCTGGAAATGTGGTGGTAAAGGTATTGTACATTTTTTGGGCAGGAGGGTGCACCGGGCGGCAGGATGCTCATGTTTGTAGTTATGGAAGTAGGGCGTTTCCTGGGTATGTTCTTGTCTTCAGGTACTGTTTGTGGGGTAAGATTATGTAATTCGTTGACTTCAAGCTTTCCTGTACCGGAACTGTTTCTTTCGACTATCGGGCTTTACATGGTGATGCAGTGAAAAATAAAGAACTGACACTTACCAACATGACTCCAGTGAGTGAGATAAATATTCTCAAACCAATGGCTGTCAGTGATACAACCACCACCCTTGAAGAACCGTATGGCTTTAGGGCTTTAATCCTGAATACAGAATACACCAAACAGTTACTCCGAGTATAAATGTTTCAATAAAAACTGGTTATAGGAGTTTTTCAAGAAGCGTCTCTTATACAACCTGGCTGAACAGCATGAAAATGCTGCTGCCACCAGTCACTATTTGAATGTCATAGTGGAACCACACTGGAATACCTCTGGGATGCCGAGCGGAAGTCTTGTGTGAAAAGATAAGGTGCTGTGATTGTCAGTTGTTCAATTGTTGAAGGTCACCTGATCAGTATTTAAATTTAGGGTGAAGGATTTTCAGTTCAGCCTCTGCCTTATAGCCATGGATCATACTCTGGAATGAACCTTTAATGCTAACCAAGGACATGTAGAGGTGAGTAATAAAGAGGGCCACCATGGCAGATCCAAGGAAATTGTGGATGATGGCAGAGAGTCGCAGAATTTCGATGTCTCCCTGGTGGGAGTAGAGGAAATATCCGGTCACAGCCATAACACCGCCACCAACGGTTGCCAGCCAGAACCACATCTTCTGACCTGCATTGAACTTTCCTGCAGACACCGGTTTCTTTTTTTTACTCAGGTAACCACCCATGATCATCATCCATTGCAGATCATAAAGGGCAGGAAGCATCTCCCTTATCCAGAAGAGAAACATTGGAATGGTTGAAATGGCAAAAATTACGGCGGAGACCAGGTGGATGATTCTTGCCGCTATCCCAAAATTGCCGGGGCCAATGAGCTTTGCGAAAATAATCAACAATCCTGTGAGAACCAGCAGACTGAAGGAAACTGCTGCCACCCAGTGGATGATCCGCACGAAAAGATTGTAGCAGTAAACCTGTTTTCCATCGTGGGGAAAAGACATGGGGCCGATTGCAATATAGTGGAGAAAAAAGAATACCGGTACGGTGGTGATGACCAAGAGAAAGAGCCTTGGAAACAGGTTCTTCTGCAGGCTGGTGAAGAGCTCTCCGTACTGCTGCCATTCACCGGTGAAAGGTGCATTGAACTGCTGATATGCTGTGGTTAAATTTTCCGGTGTCTGAGCAATGGCAATTCCGGTCATTGCCCAGAAGAGAATAAGGCTTGGAAGAAGTATCTTCTTCATATGTGTCCTCATGGGAGTTGTTTCGTATTTCTCAGGGTATCTTCCCATTTTTGACGGGAAAATACCCTGATGACATACTCATCCGACAAACAGCAAACGATTTCCCCCCCGGCGGTATGCGGGGGGGCTTTATTCAACTACCTGTTCTTGTAGGCTTTATTCCAACCCCAGGCATTGGCGCCGGAGCCGCGTTTAAAAACACGCTCCCGGTACACGTCGGAAACCTCATCGGCATCACCTGCAAGTAGTGATTTGGTTGCACACATTGCGGCGCACAGAGGAACCTTTCCTTCGGCAATCCGGTTCTGGCCGTAAAGTTTCCTCTCTTTGACACTGAATGTTTCTTCCGGGCCACCGGCACAAAAGGTACACTTGTCCATGGCTCCACGGGCTCCAAAGACCTGTCCACTTGGAAACTGCGGCGCACCAAAGGGGCAAGCCATAAAGCAGTAACCGCAACCGATACATGCATCTTTGTCGTGTAGTACAATACCATCGTCACGCTGATAAATGCAGTCAACCGGACAGACAGCAATGCATGGTGCATCGGAACAGTGCATACAGGCAACAGAGATGGATTTCTCTCCCGGCTGACCCTGGCCAATGGTTATTACCCGCCGTCGGTTTACTCCAACTGGGATATGGTTACCCTCTTTACAGGCTACTACACAGCCACTGCAGTCAATACAGCGTTCAATATCACATAAAAATTTCATGCGTCCCATTTACTGTTCCTCCTAAGCTCGACTGATCTTACACAGACCATCTTTGGTTGCCTGAATCTGGGTAACAATGTCATAGCCGTAATTGGTACAGACATTGGCTGGTTCACCGCTGACATAAGGTTCATGTCCTGCCGGATAGTTACCGGACAGTGATTCACCCATGAGGACGCCACCGAAATGGTATGGCATGAATATGGTGTGTTCATCAACCCGTTCAGTGAAAAAGGCTTTCACCTTCACTTTACCGCCTTCCGGAGATTCGATCCAGATCATATCACCATCCCGTACGCCAAGATCATTACCGGTTTTCGGGTTAACCTCTGCGTACATTTCCGGCTGAAGCTCAGCGAGGTACTTGTTACTTCGTGTCTCCGCGCCACCTCCCATGTGTTCAACCATACGACCCGTGGTGAGGACGAAGGGGAAGCTTTTGGCAAGCTCCGGGCTTTGTTCACTCTTGAACCTGGTAAATACTCTAAAGTGATTAGGCTTATCTTCATAGGTCGGATATTTGGAAATGAGATCGGGTCGTGGTGAATGGAGCGGTTCACGGTGGATGGGTATCTGATCCGGAAATGTCCAGACAACGCAACGGGCCCGGGCATTCCCGAATGGCGCCATACCGCGCCGTAACGCTTCTTTAAGGGTTTTCTGGGAGAGATCAGTCTTCCAGTTGGTTCCTGGTACCACATCCTTAAATTCAGGATATCCGCCCTTGACTTCACTGCCGGGATTATAAACACCATCAGCAGCTAGCTGATTTTCAGTACGGCCGCTCATCTCATAGGTGTGTTCTATACCAAAGCGATTTCTGAATGGCAGGCCGCCCTTTGAGACAGGCTTTGACACATCATAGAGTATCGGGGTTCCTGGGTGCTCTTCTGTCCAGCAGGGCCATGGCATGCCGTAATAATCACCATTACAGGGACCGCCCTTGGCCTGTAAAGTGTCAATGTCAAAGGTGTGCCAGTTTTCCATGTGTTTTTTGATCCGTTCAGGGGTCTGACCATTGTATCCGATGGTAAGGGTTCCCCGGTTGATCTCACGGGTAATATCTTCTGGCACCTCTTTGATGTTTTTATAGAACTTGTCGGCAAAGCCGAGACGCTCTACCAGATCTTGCATGATGGTGTAATCGTCGCGACATCCGTTGATGGGATCAACGATTTTGTGACGCCACTGAATCTGGCGCGATGTTGATGTTACAGAGCCGGAGGTTTCGTACTGGCTTGAGCAGGGCAGCAAATATACATTGTCAGAGGTACAGGTGGCAGCTGCCATGGTCGGGAAGGGGTCGATGATTACAAAGAGATCGAGCTTGTTGTAGGCCTTCACCACCCTGTTGTATTGGGAGTTGGAGTTTGAACCACACCCCCACTGTATCATCGCCTTGATGGGGGTGTACTGTTCTATCTTCTCTTCTCCGAGGACTCCCTCATACCAGCGGGACAAGGTAAAGCCCTTGGCATTCATCCATTTTTTTTCCTTGAATCTGGAGGCAATATAGTCGTACTCGACATCCCATACACGGCACCAGTGTTTCCAGGAGCCGTCTTTTAATCCGTAGTAACCTGGCAGGGTGTGAGAGAGGACGCACATATCAGTGGCACCCTGAACGTTGTCGTGGCCACGGAAGATGTTAGTTCCGCCGCCTGATTTTCCCATATTTCCCAACACCAGTTGCAGGATGCAGAAGGCACGGGTAATGGAGGATCCAATGTGATGCTGGGTACCGCCCATGCACCAGGTAAGGGATGTGGGGCGGTTGGTTGCAAGGATTTTCGCAACTTTTCTGGTCTGCACTGCTGGTATTCCGGTTACATTTTCAACCTCTTCAGGTGTGTACTGGCTGCAGCTTGCGGCCATTTCCGGAAATCCGGCAACCCGACTGCGGATAAATTCCTTGTCTTCCCAGCCTTTTTGAATAATCTCGTTGATCAGGCCCATGACAAAGATGCAGTCTGTTCCCGGACGAATCCTTACAAATTCATCAGCCTTGGCGGCCAGTTTGGTGAAACGTGGATCAACCACAATGACGGGTGCGTTGTTCACCTCTTTGGCGTGGAGGATATGCTGCATGGACACCGGATGAGCTTCCGCAGCATTGGATCCTATGAAGATCATTGATTGTGCATGTCTCATGTCGTTGAGACTGTTGGTCATTGCACCGTAACCCCATGTATTGGCGACACCTGCCACCGTTGTGGAGTGTCAGATCCTGGCTTGGTGGTCAACGTTGTTCGACCCCCAGAATGCGGCAAATTTCCGTTGCAGATAGGCCATCTCGGTGGAGACTTTGGCGCTGCCGTTCAGGTGCAGAGCGTCAGGGCCGTCATTGTCTCGGATGGTCGTCAGCTTGCTGGCTATTTCATCCATGGCGGTATCCCAGGAGATTTTCTGCCACTTGCCATTCACCCGTTTCATGGGGTTTTTGAGACGCTTTTCAGAGGTGACCATGTCAATGGCAGAGGCACCTTTACAGCAGTAGCCGCCGCGACTGACAGGATGGTCCTGGGCCACTTCCTGTCTGACCCAGACTCCGTTTTGGACTTCGGCGTTGATGCCGCAGCCTACAGCACAATGAGTGCAGATGGATCGAACCATTTTTGAGTTTGGATACGCGGCTTTGACAGCTGCAGATGTGGCAGCTTTAGCGGTCATTCTGGTTGTCATGGCAGCGGTGGTCAGTGCAGCGGTGGCAGCAGAGAGTTTGAGAAAAGAACGTCTGGCAACTTTGGGGTTTAGAGTTACTCTGCTGGTGGTTGTACCAACTGAAGAGGAGTTGCGAATTTTTCGTTGAGCCATTTTCCTGGATCTCCTATTTTGGATTAACGAAGAGAGTCGTAATAGTCTTTAAAGGCCGCAGTTTTCTTGTAGAGTACTTCATTGGGATGCCTGGCAGCAGTTTTTTCTCCGGCCTGGGCCTGTTTTCCAATGAGTGCAGACCCGGCGACCATGGCAGTGGCTCCCAGTATCTGTTTGAGAAAGGAACGTCTCTTTTCATCGTCTTTTTTCATATACTATCTCCCATAATAGAGGTTACAAGTACCGTTCCTCAAAAAGACCCTGCTCAAGGTTGAGGTAGGAGCCAAGGAAGGCGATACATTTCTGATAAAACTCAGCCGCTGTAATCGTATTGATACGTTCCTGGAGATTTTTCACCGTGGGAACAAGAAACTGCTGCAGGAGCTGTCTCTGCAGGTGTTCGGTATCTGCTCCTCCCTGCTGTTCCTGGATCAGCCTGATCATGACATCAAGCATGACCGCAAGGGAATCTTCCGGCTCACTTATGCCACTTTCCCGAATCAGTTTACCCTGTTTTAGAATATCTCTCAGGGTAACAAGACTGGGCCCAAAACTCTTGCCGTCAATGTAATAGGTGGCTGTCAGGGGGAGCAGATCCTGGCTGTATGGGTCCACAAAGAGCTGATAATGCTCATTTTTTATCTGTTTCAGACTTTTGTGGGCCAGTATTTCATTAAGTTCCCGGGTTTTGCTGTCAAGATCGAGGTTGACCTGTTCTTTGTCCAGAGCAGCAAATATCCCGCGCCACCGGCTCAGCCTGTCAGCGTCAGGAACATCCTGAAAGAATGATTTGAGAAGATCCAGAAAACGAAGCCGCACCCGGCAGAGATCACGATCTGTAATGTCTGTCTGCATAGTTATTTCTCATGAGATTCATAGAGAGTAGCCACCCGGCAACTATCACAGTATGAGAGGAGGTTATCCTCAGGGTTCCACATTTGTTTTGCCGAGAGAATGGCAATTACCTTCTCCAGTGATTTTCTGGTACCAAATACTTTGCCACAACCCTTGCATCTGGCAGGCTCAGCCCGGGCAATAATTTTTTCCCTGAAAAAATTATCATCCAAGGAGATACCTTTTCGGGTGGAAAGGACATCCTCAGGGCAGACTGTGATACAGATCCCGCACTGTACGCAGAGGGCCGGAGTATGATTTAGGGTGTAAGAGCTGCTGTCTGCAATGAGTGCTTCAACACGGCATTCGGCTACACAGGCGAGGCACTGGGTGCACCCGTTTTCGTCACAGAGGACTTCACCAAAATCCTCCGTATGTACGCCTTGGGATATGGCAGATGTTTCATTGCTTTGCTGCATGATAAACGTTATGATGTCAAGGAGTTTCGTTCTGCGGTTGCTGTATGAAAAATCATGATAACAAGTCACTGTGCTGTCGAATTCGTGGTCTGTCGCAAGAAAAGAGTGGAGCTTGCCCGGAGGCATCAGGTTCACGGGTTGTTGTCCCTGAAGGGCCTGGAGCAACGCATTGCTGAACTGTGCCTGCCTGGATAATTCGCAGTCTTTCTCTCCAAGAATAACGATTCTTCCTGCCCCCATGGCCCGGAGCAGGAGGATGTGCATGGCATGGAGTGCTGCCGGCTGTGGGTGTTCCAGAAAAAAAACACCGTTCTGCTTCTCCCTGGGGTTGTACCACCAGTATCTGTGCAGAGACTGTTCTGTTCCAAGGACGATGGTTGTGCCGGGGGGCAGAGGAAATGACCGGAAGTATTCCAGAAACCGGATGTCATCAAAACGTTTATATTGCAGCGCTCCGGTGGGGCAGCTGCTGAGGCAGGCCCCGCACTCAACGCAGAAGAGGTGGTTGATTTCCACACTGTTCCTGCTTTGGTTTATTGCACTGTGTTGACAGGCATCCATGCAGACACTGCAGCCAGTCTGCAGTTTGGGGCTGTATTGGCAGATCGGGGCGCTCCATTCGATAACTTCTTCCACCTCAGCGTCAAAAATGGTCTTGAAAAAGGAGTTGAGGGTGGCTTCCGAGTAGATATTGTCTTTCTGGCGAGGCAGATCGGGTTTGGCACTGCCAAGAAGGAGCAGGGCAGGTGTTATGAGTTCCCGTTTCTCTACACTGTGGAGGTCAATGGCACCGTCACTGCAGGCGGAGACACACTCATTGCAGAAGCTGCAGAGTGAAAAATCAAGGAAGAGCGTTTCGGTAAGGCACTGTTCGGGACAACTTGTGCCACAGGAACCGCAATAGGTACAGCGGTTTATGTCAACGGGTTGTCTGACATTGAAGCTGAGTCTAAAGCCTTTTTGGACTGCGTCAATCTGGAGATCCACAGCAGTTGTCAGGGTAGGATCGTAGTAATCAAGAAGGATGGGGGTGATTTGGAGTAATGCGTCGTATGTTTCAAGAAAGTTGTGTAAGGTTTCAGGCTTGTTGCCAAGGACTGTGATGCATCTGTCTGCTTCCAGGGTGTAGGATCTGAAGGACTGACTGTTGTAACGAAATAATTCGGCTCTGGCAAGGGCAGCTAGGGCGCCAGTGTCGAAGGCAGCCAAATCGCCGTTGAGCTGCAGTGTGACTGAGAGCGGGAAGGGGGAATCTTGAGAGCCTGCAGGGAATCCACCCGAAAGAAGGATGTTTTTACCGGAAAGTTGTTCGGCGCTGAATTTGCCGCCAGGATGTGTTTTGCAGGGTGTAGAAAAAAAGTCTGCAGATGCTCCTGTGCCAGAAGAGAGAAAGTATCCAGAATAGTGACTCATTTAGTGTTCTTCCACATTGGTTAACAGCAGAGCATTTGCAAACTGATGAAATGTTAATATACAATATCCTGTATCGGGGCTTGAGTCAAAGTTTTAGTAGTTTTTGATCTTTTTATGCCGTCATCAAATATAAATTTTAAAATAAATATGGATTTCCAGAAGAGTGTGCACCCCCTGAAGCTAAAAAAGCTGCAGGAGATGGCACAGGTAAAATATCACCGGTGCCTCAAGCGTTACGGCCTTGCTCTGAGTGAGTGGCAGGAATGCCAGAAGCCTTATTCCATTGATGATAATCTTCGGCAGTATGAGGTCTCAAGCAGGATTCTGTCCGAAGAACTCCAGAAACAGCTTGAGCTGGTCAGAGATCTCCAGGAGAGATTGGAAAAGGTGTTGACTACCATGGAAACTTTGAAAAAGAATCCGGAGCAGATTACCATGCTTCATGCCGAGGAAATTGAGATGGCGCGGGAGCGGATGGAAGAGGCCCACAGGGAACTCATGGTAGCGGAGAAACGCTGTGAGGAACTGGAAAACTATTTTGATCCCGGTTGATTTCAGCTGGTGTGTTGCGTCCCGGGAAGATAGACAGGGAAGTGACAAATAATAACTTAATATAACCTGGTACTTGAATTTGGAACATATTGACAGTGCGGTGACCTTACAGCAGAAGACTGTGGTAATTACCACAGATGGCCGGGAGGAAAGAGAGGAAACCCTGGCCATTGAAGTGCCTTATAAGGTAGCTTTAAATGATGAGGAAATTGGTGCGTCCATGGTTCTGGCCACCGGACTGGAGGAATTTGGGGCAGGATTTCTCTTTGGGCAGGGGTATGTGACAAAGCCGGGACAGGTACGTGAGGTTCTTGTCTGTCCCGATGGGCGCATTTCGGTGCATGCAGACGTGGAAGAGGGCAGTGCACCCAAAGAGGTGATAATCACCTCCGGGTGTGGCGGCACTGGAAAAATATCTAGGGAGATGCTGGAAGGTGCCTTTGATCCGTTGCAGGAGTGCAGTATAACCTTTGACGAGGTGGGTAGGTTTATCCGTGAAATGCTGCAAAAATCTCCTCTGGGACCGGCAACACACTGTATTCATGGTTGTGGACTCTGGGCAGACGGCAGAATGCAGGGGTTTTATGAAGATGTGGGGCGCCACAATGCAGTGGATAAGGTTATCGGAGCAATTCTTATGGAAAAAATTCCTGCCAGGGGAGCAATCTATACCACAGGTCGTCTGACTTCAGATATGGTGCTGAAGTGTGCCCGCATCGGTATTCCTATTGTGATGTCCAGAACTTCTCCGTCTTCCCTTGGGCTGGCTATTGCCAGAAGAGCCGGGGTGACTTTGATCGGTTATGCCAGGCCTGGACGACTGAATGTGTTTAACGCACCGCAACGGGTTGTGGCCTAGCTTTTGCGAACCACCAGGGTTGAAAAGTAGTGGAGATCCATGCCGACCGTAGCCCTTACATCGTGATGAACCCGCTCTCCTTTCATACTGGTTCGCTCCACGAGCACTGCATTGTCAAGGAGGTCCAGCTCTTCTAGGAGTGGCACCATGCGATCCATGGCCTTGTAGACCTTCATAAAGACAACAGCTTCAAACTGCTGCAGGATATCCTTAATCTTATCGCTTTCAAAAATAGCCGGAATGACGGCCACCCTGTCATCACCAAGACAGATTGGAGTGTTGGCAGCAGCTGCAGTTGCGCCAATGGCTGATATCCCGGGAATCACTGTTATGGAGGTCTCCGGGTTTAACTGCAGCAGGGTCTCGTAAACATAGAATCCGGTGCAGTAGATTGCTGGGTCGCCAAGGGTTGGCAGGGCAACATCAAGGCCATTGTTCAACTGCTCATTGATGAGCGTGGCAGCTTCCTGCCACGCTTTTTGTACCTCCGGATCCGGGATCTTTCCCATATGGATCTTTTTCATGGGGAAGTGGTGAATTAGGATCGTTTTATCTTTTGGATCAACGGAACCACTGGCAATGGAAAGGGCAGTGGAGTTACCGTCTTTCTGGGCGGCAGGGGTGAGCCAGACCGGGCAGTTCTTTAAAACCCGTACAGCTTTCAAGGTTATGAGCTCCGGGTCACCGGGACCAACTCCCACTATGTGAAATGTTCCTTTCATGAGTATCTGATACAGCCTTGTCTTAAGGTGAGAAAGCCGGGCAAAAAAATCCCCGGACCAAAAATATTGATCCGGGGATGCCCTTTTTCCTCGAATTGCCACAACCCTCCTTGTCCACGGGAGATTTGTATGATCAGCAAATGTTCATTCAGGTAGGTCTTCTGGCTCCCGGATCATCCTACAGATTACACCTTCCCGACAGTTAAGCCAGTGGTATGAACGTAATCTTCGTCCCCGGTTACAGCGGCGGGCCCGTTCCGGATTTACACCGGATTCCCATTTAAGCCCCTAAAGGAGCGCCTGATAGTAACGCGGCAACCATAACCGGAAAGGATAAATACGTCAACTGTGGAGAGAGTTGTTCCTGCTGTAATACTAAACCCGTGAGTACTCAATTGTGATTCTTTCCGGCTGTTAGTTCTGTTCAGGAAGAAGAAAGATTATCAGAGAATGAGACGTTCATAATCTTCTCTGCTGTCAATATCAAAAACAACCCCTTCATCATCAACTTCTATGGTTTTGAGGTTGGCTGCGGAGTCCTTGAGGTGTTTTCTGGGCCCGGTGTCGCCTGAGAGGGCAAAAATCCTGTCAAACCAGGAGGCGGGGGTGATAACTGGATTGCCGCGTTGCCCTCTCCAGGAGGGAGCAATCCAGCGCAAAGGTTCTTTTTGAAAGGCGTGGACCAGTTTTTCTATGGTATCCACTTGTAACAGTGGCTGATCACCAAGAAGGAACATGGCACCGGCACATTGGTCAGGGATGGCTTTAAGTCCTGCCTGCAGCGAAGAAGAGTAGCCTTTTAAGGCGTCATGGTTTGTAATCACTATTGCCCTGCCCCTGTTTATCTGCTTCTGCAGTTTGTTGCTTTCTGGTCTGACGACAAGGATGAGGGGAGAGAGGGAGGTCGGTGCTGCCGTATCCAGCACATGCTGGAGGATGGGCTTGTTATTGAAAGGTAGCAGCAGTTTGTTCTGCCCCATGCGGAGCCCTTTTCCGGCGGCTAGAATGATACCCGGAATGGGTGGCGGTAGCATCGGTTCAGGAAACTTTTTTCAGGTAATTATAGACGGTGCACTTGGTGACATCCATGAGCCCGGCTACTTCTTCAACAGCGCCCTTAAACTGGAAGACCCCATTGTTTTTCATGATCTCAATGAAGCGGGTTTTTTCCTCGATTGACATGGCAGCCGGCTGAGTACCGATGGCTTCCACTGCCTGTCCGAAAAGGGTTCTTACCGTGTCCACCGCTGTGTCTGCAAAGGTTTCCTTGGAAGGATAGATACCGCTTTCCAGGTCGTGGATAAAGGGTAGTAGAGCCTGGATGGCGTTGAAATACTGGGTGGTGTCAAGGTTGATGCAGAATGCCGCGACCGGGGTTCCACCACTGTCTTTTATAATGGTGGTGGTGGATTTGAGACATCTGCCATCAGCGGTGACCGACTTGTAGTTGTGTAGCTGTTCTCCTTGTTCCGAACCCTGCTCAAGGAGCTTCACCAGGAGGTTTGTGGCAGGAGCTCCTGGTTCCCGTCCGGTGACATCCCCTTTCATATAGACAAGGGATCTCAGGAGATCAGAAAGGTCATGGATGACCACCTCACAGTTTGGCCCGAAGAGGGTGTGTACTGCATCGGCAATTTGTCTCAGATTATGGAAAATCTGCTCTTTTTCAGCTGCGTCGCTCATGTGGTGGCTACTTTTTGTTCCGATGTTCTTCGCGGTCATTATACTCTCCATACCATACTGCGTCACGAAACGCACGAGGGGAGGTGTTTCCCTCTGTGGAGACGAGGAGGACAATGGAGTCTTGGTTGAGATTGAGCTGTTTTCGCAGATCAGCGGCATTGCCACTTTCAGATTCCATAAGAAGGTGGAGCAGGCCAGTGGTTACGGCTCCGGATTCTCCGGAGATCACAACTTCATCTCCTTTCAAAGGTGTTGCCAGGACTCGCATGCCGGTGGCGGCAAGATAATCGGGGCAGGATACGTAAGCTGTGGCGTAGTCACGAAGCAGTTCCCAACTGATGGTGTTTGGTTCGCCACAGGCCAGCCCGGCCATGAGGGTGTCCAGATCGCCGCTGACTTTGTGGGGTCTGCCATCGCCAATTCGGGCAGATTTGTAGATGCAGTTGGCTTTCTCCGGTTCAACAATGGTCACCATGGGCATCTTCTCACCAAGACTTGAGGCCAGGTAACCAAGCACGCCACCTGCAAAAGAACCTACACCCGCTTGAAGGAAGACATGGGTCGGGGATTTGCTGCCCTGCTGTGCCATCTGTTCCAGGGCTTCAACGGCAAGGGTCGCATACCCTTGCATAATCCAGGTGGGGATATCTTCATAGCCGCTCCACGCCGTATCCTGAACAATGACCCAACCATTCTCCTGTGCCTTCTGTTCGGAGAGTCGTACGGCATCGTCATAGTTGAGGTCGGTGATGAAGGCTTCAGCCGCAAGGGCCTGAATGTTTTTCAGTCGTATAGGGTCAGAGCCTTTGGGCATGTAGACGACGGCTTTCTGCTTTAGCTGCCTGGCTGCCCAGGCAACTGCGCGACCATGGTTACCATCTGTTGCTGTGGTAAAAGTGATGTTTCCAAGCTTCTTCCTGTTTTCTTCGGAGCGTAGTTCATCATAGGATATTTCCGAGATATCTCTGTCAAGTTTTTCTGCAAGGTAGCGGCCAATGGCGTAGGAGGCGCCAAGAACCTTAAAGGCGTTTAGATTAAAGCGGGAGGACTCGTCTTTAATAAAAAGCTTCCCGATCCCGAGATATTCGGCAAGCCGAGGCAGGGCTACCAGAGGGGAGGCTTGATATTCCTCAAAGCCTTTGTGATAGGCACGGGCCTTTTCAGCCTCGTCAGTTGAGAGTATTGCGAGGTCTGCGCCACAGCCCGGCTTTTTGATATCATGATTAAATATAAAGTCTATGGACATAAAGCATCTCTCCTAAGCAGCGGCAATGGCATCGATCTCAACCTTGGCGCCAAGGGGCAAAGCTGCAACCTGGACTGTGGCCCGGGCCGGAAAATCACTCGTGAAAAAGCTCGCGTATACTTCGTTCACTGCAGCAAAATCACCAAGATCTGTTACAAAAATCCCACAGCGGAGAACCTTTTCCATGGACGAGCCCGCCTCTTCAAGGATCGCTTTGATGTTTTTCATGCTCTGTTCAGTCTGCCGACTTACGTCATTTTCCACCTCTTTTGTCTCAGGGTTAAGGGGGAGCTGGCCGGAGATATAAATGGTGTCACCATATTTTACTGCCTGCGAGTAAGGGCCGATGGCTGCCGGGGCATTGCGGGTGCTGATAATTTTTTTGGACATAATTGATCTCCTGCCTGTAATAGGATTAGTAATATTTCCTTTTTTATAATTTTTTAAACCTGCCCTGACAAGAAAAAAATGTTTAGGAGAGTTTTTTTGTCGGAAAGAATATTGGATCTTGACGTGGAAGCCTAGGGATGGCATGAGTTTGTGTTGTAGGGTGATTTCTTTTGGGACTGCTTATGTTGTCTTGTGTTCAAAAGAGAGTTGACATAAAATTATACTTTTTGTAAAAAACTGTATATTGAATGAAAATTTATATACAATTTATGACGCCACCACGATATCAGCCGCCACGGTTTCACTGAGGCAGTGATCGCTGCGGGAGCTGTTGCGTATAAACATGGGAGTGAGATTACAGAAAATGGCCACACTTGATTTTGACAGGATAAACGAACTTGCCCAGAAATATGAACCGGAAATGACCAGATTTCTTCGTGATATGGTCGCCATTCCCAGTGAAAGCTGCAATGAGGCAAAAGTTGTACTCCGTATTAAAGAGGAGATGGAGAAGGTGGGTTTTGACAAGGTTGAAATCGACCCCATGGGCAACGTGCTTGGTTATCTCGGGTCCGGGTCCCGACTCATCGCCTTTGATGCCCATATTGACACCGTGGGTGTTGGTGTTGCCGGGAATTGGGATTTTGATCCTTACGAAGGGTATGAAGATGATGAGTGTATTGGCGGCCGAGGAACTTCAGATCAGGAAGGGGGCATGGCTTCCATGGTCTATGCCGGAAAAATTATCAAAGATATGGATCTTGCAGATAACTATACAGTAGTCATGGTCGGGACTGTTCAGGAAGAAGACTGTGACGGCCTTTGCTGGCAGTACATTATAAAGGAGGTTGGCTTGAAACCTGAATTTGTGGTTTCCACTGAGCCCACCGATGGCGGCATTTATCGTGGCCAGCGTGGCCGCATGGAGATCCGGGTGGCTGTGGAAGGGGTGTCTTCCCATGGTTCAGCTCCTGAACGTGGAGATAATGCCATCTTTAAAATGGCCGCAATCCTTCAGGAACTCGAAGTGCTGCACACGGAACTGCAGGATGATGATTTTCTCGGTAAGGGTTCCCTGACTGTTTCCCAGATATTCTATACCTCCCCTTCCCGTTGTGCTGTGGCCGACGGTTGTGCTATTTCCATCGATCGGCGTCTCACTGCTGGTGAGGATGCGGAACTTGCCCTGTCCCAGATTGCTGAGCTCCCTGCAGCAAAGGCGGCTGGTGCCAAGGTGACCATGTATAAATATGATACGCCGGCATATACCGGGCTGGTGTACCCCACTGAATGTTATTTCCCTTCATGGGTTGTGGCTGAAGACCATCCTGCTGTTCAGGCAACAGCCAGTGCCTATTCCTCACTTTTTAAAAGTGCACCGCATATCGACAAGTGGACCTTTTCCACCAACGGTGTAGCCATCACCGGGATGCACGATATTCCAACAGTTGGTTTTGGTCCTGGCAAGGAAGCTGAGGCGCATGCGCCAAATGAGAAGACCTGGAAGGCAGATCTTGTCCGTTGTGCCGCGCTTTATGCAGCGTTGCCCACTGTTTATGTAGAGCAGAGCTAAGGCTCGGTTGATGGCAGAGAAACAGCTGGCAGTCATAGCCATCGGTGGGAATTCACTGATTAAATACAGTGAAAAACGCACCGTCGAAGATCAGTACATGGCCATCTGCGAGACCACTCATCGCCTGGTTGATCTTGTGGAACAGGGGTATCAGCTGGTGATAACCCATGGCAATGGGCCACAGGTTGGTTTCATCATGCTGCGCTCCGAGATAGCCCGAGAGCAGGTGGGACTGCATATCGTGCCATTAAGTTCCTGTGTGGCTGACACCCAGGGAGCCATCGGTCTTCAGATTCAGCAGGCGCTGGGTGATGAATTGCAAAGGCGTGGCCTGGATGGCAGGGCTGTAACCGTGGTTACCCAGGTTGAGGTAAGTCCCACTGATCCAGGTTTTGTCGTTCCGGATAAGCCCATTGGTGAGTTTTATCGGAAAGAGCAGCTGGAGAAGCTTAAGGAACAGCATCCTGAGTGGATACTTATGGAAGATTCCAACCGCGGTTACCGGCGAGTGGTAGCCTCCCCTGTTCCTTTGAATATTGTAGAGGAGAGCGCGGTTGTGGCTCTTCTTGAAAATGGTTTTCATGTGGTTACGGCCGGGGGTGGCGGAGTGCCGGTGGTTCGTAGTGATATCGGCCTGACCAGCGTGGACGCTGTTATTGATAAAGACAAAACAGCATCCTTGCTTGCTACAAATCTTGGTGCGCCTCTGCTGGTCATATCCACGGCTGTTGCACAGGTTATGCTGAATTTCGGCACTGTGAAGGAAGAAAAATTAGGTCAGGTTCGGGTGGCTGAAATGGAGAAGTATTTCCATGAAGGGCATTTTGCACCCGGTTCCATGGCTCCTAAAATTGAGGCTGCCATCCAGTTTATCAGGAATGGTGGTGAAAAGGTAATTATCACAAATCCCGAAAATATAGGCGAAGCCATTCGCCGGGGAAAAGGGACTCAGATCGTCCCTTAACTGTTATCTGGAGATAAAAAATGGACAAACTTGGAATTGAAGAATTAATCAGGGAACTTTCAACACTGGATTACCAGAATATGCACAGGAGCGATTTCCTCCTGACCTGGGAGAAATCCATCGATGAAATCAGTGCAACGTTTACCGTGGCAGAGATTCTGCGGGGGATGAGAGAGCAGAATATATCCAGCCGGATCTTTGATTCCGGTCTGGGAGTGTCTCTGTTTCGCGATAACTCTACCCGGACCCGCTTCAGCTTCACCAGTGCCTGTAATCTGCTGGGGCTTGAAGTTCAGGATCTTGATGAAGGAAAGTCACAGATTGCCCATGGCGAGACTGTACGAGAAACCGCAAATATGATTTCCTTCATGGCCGACGTTATTGGTATTCGGGATGACATGTATATCGGTAAAGGGAATACTTATATGCGCAATGTGGCCGATTCCGTCCAGGCAGGATATGAGGAAGGGGTACTGGAACAGCGCCCTACCCTTGTCAACCTGCAGTGCGATATTGATCACCCCACCCAGTCCATGTCTGATATGCTCCATATAATTAAACATTTTGGCGGCATTGAAAATCTCGCAGGCAAAAAGATTGCCATGACCTGGGCCTACTCACCTTCATACGGAAAACCCCTTTCTGTTCCCCAGGGAGTTATTGGTCTGATGACCCGTTTCGGGATGGACGTGGTTCTCGCTCATCCTGAAGGGTATGAGGTGATGCCAGAGGTTGAGGAGGTGGCAGCACGTCAGGCAGCCGAGTCCGGCGGCCGTTTCACAAAGTCTAATTCCATGGAGGAGGCTTTTGTCGGAGCTGATATTGTGTATCCAAAGTCATGGGCACCTTTTGCAGCGATGGAAAAACGTACCGAACTTTATGGAAAGGGAGACATGGGTGGCATTAAATCTCTTGAGCAGGAGTTGCTGAGTCAGAATAAAAAGCATATGGACTGGACCTGTACCGAAGAGCGTATGGCCACCACCCATAACGGTTCTGCTCTGTACATGCACTGTCTTCCTGCAGATATCAGCGGTGTTTCCTGCGAGCATGGTGAAGTTGAGGCATCGGTTTTTGATCGTTACCGGGTTCCCCAGTACAAAGAGGCAAGCTATAAACCCTATATTATTGCGGCAATGATGTTCCTGGCAAAACAGAAAAACGCGGCAGATGCTCTGCAGCGTCTTCTGGAAAGGGGAACTCCTCGGGCATTTTAATTTTTTTCAGGCTAACCGGGTACGGGGGGATATGATGATTGAGCTGATACTCAATGGTAAGCTGCAGCAGTTTTCAGGTGATGAGGGCATGTCTCTGCTCTCATGGTTACGCAACGATCAAAATCTGACTGCTGCCAAGGACGGCTGTTCCGGGCAGGCTGCCTGTGGAGCGTGTTTGGTGGAGGTGGATGAAAAGGCGGTTCTTGCCTGTGCTACTCCCATGAAAAAAGTAGCGGGGAAGAAGGTTGTTACCCTGGAAGGTCTTCCCGAATCTCTTGCCCAGACTCTGGGTCGGGCCTTTGTTGCCAAAGGTGCGGTGCAGTGCGGTTTCTGTACTCCGGGCTTTCTAACACGAGCCAAGATTCTTCTTCAGGCCAATCAGAGTCCCACTAGGGCGGAGGTTGAAAAGGCACTGCGTTTTAATCTCTGTCGCTGTACCGGCTATGTGAAAATAGTCGATGCGGTTCTTGAGGCTGCAGCTGCCCTACGCGGCAAGACCGAGATTCCCTTCGATAAAAAAGCCACCATTGCAGTTTCCAGCCCTAAGTTCAAGGCTGTTGATCGCGCCCTTGGCCGCAAACCTTTTGTGGATGATATCCGTATTGAGGGTATGCTCCATGGGGCCCTCAAGTTTTCAGATCATCCTCGTGCCCGAATCCTTTCCATTGATGTGAGTGCAGCAGAGAAGATGACTGGAGTCAGACGGGTGTTGCTGGCTTCGGATATTCCCGGCCAACGAAACTCCGGGCTCATTATTGAAGACTGGCCTCTGATGATTGAGGAGGGTGAGATTACCCGCTACATTGGAGACGTTCTGGCTTCAGTTGTTGCAGAAACAGAGGCTCAGGCCAGGGCTGCCGTAGAGGCAATTACTGTGGAATATGAGGTACTCGAAGCACTCACTGATATGACCCGGGCCCTGGAAAGTGACATCAAGGTCCATGAACAGGGTAACCTTCTCGGGGAGAAGATCATCAGACGAGGGGATGTGGAGACACTGCTTGCCGGTTCCGCCTTCATCGCCAGCGGCACATTCACTACTCCCGCAATTGACCATGGTTTCCTTGAGGTGGAGTGTTGTGTGGTTGTTCCAACGGAGAGCGGTATTAAGGTGTTCTCCCAGAGTCAGGGACCTTACCGCGAACGTGATGAAATTGCCCATCAGCTAGGCTTGTCACAGGAACAGGTTGAAGTGGTGGTTGTTGACTGTGGTGGAGCCTTTGGTGGGAAGGAAGATATGACTGTACAGGGGCATGCGGCTCTGGCTTGTCATTACCTGAATATTCCCGTGAAGTATAAACTGACGCGGCCCCAGTCCATCCGTATGCACCCCAAGCGTCATCCAACCATTCTCAAATATGAGATAGGCTGCGATGAAAAGGGTATGCTGACTGCGCTTCATGCTCGGATTCTTGGAGATACCGGCGCCTATGCCTCAGTTGGCGGCCCGGTGATGGATCGTGCCGGAACCCATGCCTGCGGCGGGTACCACTTTGAGGCGGTTGATATTGAAGCCAGATCCGTGTACACCAATAATATCCCCTGCGGCGCCATGCGGGGATTTGGTGTTAATCAGGCCACTTTTGCCCTGGAGAGTCTCATTGATGAACTCTGTACCAAGGGTGAATTTGATCGCTGGCAGTTTCGTTATGATAATGCGCTGGATGTTGGGAAAATGCTTGCCCCAGGACAGGTTCTCACTGCCAGTGTGGGACTCAGAGAAACCCTGCTCAGTGTCAAAGATGCTTATGATAAAGCAGAGTATAAGGGCCTGGCCTGTGCCATAAAAAACTGTGGTGTCGGTAATGGTCTCACTGAGGAAAGCAAGGTCATCATCGAGGTTCATGAAGGTGGCAGGATAACTCTTCACCATGGCTGGACAGAGATGGGCCAGGGGGTTCATACCATTGCTCGCCAGGTTCTCTGTGAAGCCACAGGGATTACAGATATTGACCTGATTACGCCTTTTGTCAGTACGGCATCAGGCGCTGTGGGAGGGCCCACCACAGCCAGTCGTGGTACGTTGCTTCTGGGGCGCGCCATCATCGACGCCGCCGGAGAGCTGACGAAGGATTTAGAGAATAATTCCCTCGCAGAGCTGGCCGGTAAAACATATCGGGGAGAGTTTATCTGTGACTATACCGATGCGGATGGTAAACCAGGTGAAATCATCTCCCATATCTCTTACGGCTACGCGACCAACCTTGCAATTCTTGATCGAGAGGGAAGGTTGGAAAAAATAATTGCCTCCCATGATGCCGGCAGGATTCTCAATCCCAATCTCTTTGAAGGTCAGATAGAAGGCGGCGTATCCATGGGTGTAGGTTATGCTCTTACGGAGAAGGTTCCTGTGAAGGATGGCAAACTCACCTCCGGGAAGTATCGCGCTCTTGGGATTCCCACGATTAATAATCTGCCGGAAATAGAGGTTGTCGGTGTGGAGTCCGATGATCCGGAAGGTCCATTTGGTGCCAAGGGCGTGGGGGAAATTGGTTGTATTGCCACCGCTCCTGCCATCGCAAACGCCTTTTGCGATTATGATGGGAAAAGGAGATTCGCCCTGCCACTGGACCCTGTTGCAAAGAAGACCTGAGGCTGTTTTTTATCCTGTAATGATACATTAAGGAGTATATCGATGACTCTCTATCTCCAGAATTGCCAATATATTGATTCTGAAACACTTCAGGTTTCGTCTGCGCATCTTGCTGTAGAAAAAGGTAACACCGGTGGCCTGACTCTCATTGATGCCATCCCTGAACCCGGGGCACGACAGCAGAGTGACCAAGTGATGGACTGCAAGGGCCGTTTTGTGACCCGTTCCTTTGGTTGTGGGCACCACCATATATATTCTGCATTGTGTCGTGGTATGCCCGCCCCGACTCGGATTCCCAGCAATTTTGTTGAAGTGTTACAGTATGTGTGGTGGCGCGTGGATAAACGTCTTGATCACGATATGATTGAGGCCAGTGCCCTTGGGGCAGCATTGCAGATGGCGAGGCGCGGAGTCACCTTCTGTATAGATCACCACGCCTCCCCCATGCACGTGGAAAGCAGTCTGGAAACTATTGCTGCGGCCTTTGAACGCTTGGGCATTGGTCATTTGATGTGCCATGAATCATCGGACAGGAATGGTCAGGAAGCTGCTGAAAAGAGCCTTGCAGAACATGATTCCTATCTGGCTTCGGGGCGTCCAGGCCTCATAGGGTTACACGCCTCTTTCACTGTCGGAGATGATCTTTTTGAAAAATCCGTTGCTCTGGCTGGAAAATATAACACCGGTCTTCATATTCATGTGGCTGAAGACAAAGCGGATGAAGAACATTGTCTGGAGACATACGGCAAGCGTGTGGCCATGCGCCTCCATGATCTAGGCGGCCTCGAGAGCTCCAAAACCATTCTTGGTCACTGTGTTCACTGTGATGATGCGGAACGGAATCTGATTGCCAAGTCGCCTGTGTGGGTGGTGTCCAATGTGGAATCCAATCAGAATAATAACGTCGGTCTCACTGATTATGACTGGCTCTCCAATATCATGCTCGGTACCGACGGCATGCACAATGATATGCTGCGTTCCGCCAAGGCTCATCATCTGGCCTGTTCCACAACAGGGGGAGTTTCTTATGATGAAGTGTATCGCCGGTTTCGTAACGTGCATAACTACCTTGGCCAGTTTGAAGCTATTGGTGACGGGGAAAATAATCTGGTCATCCTTGATTATGATACTCCAACAGAAGTCAGAACTGATAACTTCCATGGTCATTTTCTCTTCGGGCTGGAGGCGCTGCATGTTAACAACGTTATCGCCAAAGGACAGGTGATTGTGGAGGACAGGCGTTCTACTCTGGTAGATGAGGAAGAGATCCTCTCCTATGCACGGGAGCAGGGACAACGACTCTGGGCAAAGCTTGGTGAATAAAAGATGAGCACACTGGTGGTAAACGGAACAGTGGTGACAGCCACCATGATCCTTCGGTCGGATATTCTGATTGAGGGGGGACGTATTGCTGCCATAGGTGAACATATAGACCGTACCGGAGTAGCTGCAGAGCAGATTATTGATGCGGGTGGGTGCTATGTGATGCCCGGCGGCATTGATGTACACACTCACTGTAATCTCAGTGTTGGAGCAGAGCGGGTGAGTGACGGTTTTTACCATGCATCCGTGGCCGCAGCTCATGGTGGAACCACCAGCATTGTTGAGCATCCGGGCTTTGGTCCTGACGGGTGCTCCCTAACCTTTCAGACGGATCTTTACCGTAAGCAGGCTGCACCTGAAATGGTCATTGACTATGGCTTCCATAGTGTAATGCAGCATGTGGATGACAATATCCTCTCTTCCATGGAAGGGCTGGTGAAAGGAGGCATCCCGACGGTTAAGGTTTATTTCACCTATTCGGGTCGTCTTGATGACGGGGAAATTATAAGGGTGCTAAAGGCCAGCAGCAAGGCAGGAGGACTCACCGCATTTCACGCTGAAAATCATGCCATTATCAATAGCTTGAATGAGACACTGGGCCGCACTGCAAGGGTGGCAGATCCCGCAATTTACCCCCTTAGCCGTCCGGATTTTTGTGAAGCTGAAGCTATACACAGGCTCATTGCTCTTGCCAGGGCAGCGGGAGACGTGCCCATTTATATTGTACATCTATCCACGGCTTCGGGCCTTGAAGTTATCAGGGCTGCCCGAAAAGAGGGTTTTCCGGTCTATGTGGAAACCTGTCCTCAGTACCTGGTTCTCACCGACTCCTGTTACAGGGATTCAGTAGACAGAAAAGGACTACAGTATATCATGGCTCCTCCTTTAAGGAGTCAACAGGACTGTGAGGCCCTGTGGGAGGGCCTGGCAGATGGTTCCATTGATGTGGTGGCTACCGATCACTGCTCATTCTCTTTTGAACAGAAGTACAGCAAGGGCCGCGATAACGTTTTTGCAGCTCCTAGTGGTATTCCCGGCATTGAAACCAGGGTGCCCGTTCTTTTTTCGGAGGGAGTCTTGAAAAAACGTATTGATTTAAACCGTTTTGTGGAGCTTATTGCCACAAATCCTGCTCGTATCATGGGGTTGTCTGCTAAGGGCGATTTGGCAGTGGGTGTTGATGCTGATCTGCTGATTCTAGATCCTGAAGAGGAGAAGATTGTTACCACGAAAACTCTGCATCAGAAGGTGGATTATACACCTTTTTCAGGTATGCGGGTTAGAGGTTGGCCTCGCACCGTTCTTCTCCGTGGGGAGGTCATCGTCCACAGGGGGATTCTTACCGCATTTGCGGGTTGTGGAAAGTATATCAGTCGTACCCTTAGTTCCCCACCACAAAAAAAACATGAGATACAGGAGTAACAGATGAAAAAAGATCTCTTTTTCTGCACAGATATTGACATTCTTCTCAAGTGGATTCTCACTGATCTTGAAGAGCGAAATGAGATTTTTGGTATTGCCAGGGAGCAGTTTTTCATTCCCTGTGAGACAGATCCCTTTCGCATCCATCGTTATGGAGATCTCCTGGAAACTCCCTTGGGCGTAGCCTCCGGTCCTCATACTCAGCTGGCTCAGAATATTGTGTCCGCCTGGCTCACTGGAAGCCGATATATTGAGCTGAAGACCATCCAGGTATTGGATGAGCTGGATGTGACCAAGCCCTGTATTGATATGACGGACGAGGGTTATAACTGTGAATGGTCCCAGGAGTTGAAACTGGATGAGTCTTTTAACGAATATCTCAACGGATTTATCCTGCTTTATATCCTTCGTGACAAGCTGGGCTTTGCAGGGGATAATGCCGGTTTTATTTTTAACATGAGTGCTGGTTATGAACTGAATGGAATCCATAGCCCATCTGTACAGCGCTTCTTTGATCGCATGGAAGACTGCTCTGAAGAGCTGGCCGCCAAAATTGAAAAAATAGCAGAGATATATCCAGGAGTGAAAGATCTTAAAATTCCCAGTCGGATATCAAATAGCCTTACGATTTCAACCATGCACGGATGTCCACCTGATGAAATTGAGAAAATAGCTCGGTATTTTATTGAAGATCGTGGCTATCACACCACCATCAAGCTGAACCCCACTCTGCTGGGTCCCGAGCGGCTTCGTGATATTTTGAACAATAAACTGGCCTTTGAGATAGATGTGCCGGATTTGGCCTTTGAGCATGATTTAAAATACCCGGATGCTATTAAATTGATAACAGCCTTGAGGGATGCCGCCACCACCAGAGGGGTGGAATTTAATATCAAACTTACCAACACCCTTGAGACCACTAATATTGATCAAGCGCTGCCAAAGACAGAGGCCATGTGTTATATGTCCGGTCGTGCTCTGCACCCTATTTCCATCAACCTTGCTGCAAGACTCCAAGATGAGTTTAACGGTGCACTCGATCTCTCTTTCTGTGCAGGCGTTGATACCTTTAATATTTTTGATACTCTGGCTTGCGGTATGGCACCTGTCACGGTCTGTTCTGATGTTCTGAAACCAGGTGGTTACACGCGGGTGACCCAGTATGCGGCAACTGTACTTGACGGCATGAAAGAAGCCGGGGCAGGATCTCTTTCCGAGCTGATCTGCAGTCGGGCTGCAATGGATGATTTGGTGGCTGCAGCTTTGGCAAACCTGAAAAACTATGCCGAAACAGTGGTGCAGAAGGGGCTTTACGGTAAGGATCTGTTTCCTTACCAGAATGTCAAAACAGTGCGCCATCTGCCCCGTTTTGACTGTGCCGGTGCCCCTTGCGTCACATCCTGCGGAGCCTCCCAGGATGTGCCTCGTTATATGTATTATACTGCCCGTGGTGAATTTGAAGACGCTTATCGCACCATCCTTGCCACCAATCCCTTTCCTAATATGCAGGGAATGGTGTGTGATCACCCTTGTCAATACAAGTGCACTAGACTGAACTATGACTCTCCGCTACTTATCAGGGAAATTAAGCGCTTTATTGCCCGGAGCCAGAAGGAGGAAATTGAGCTTATTCCTCGTCCTGATAACGGGAAAAGTGTGGCCATCATCGGTGGCGGGCCATCCGGTCTGTCAGCGGCATTTTTTCTCCGCCTTGAAGGTTACCAGGTTGATATTTTTGAGTCCAAAGATTTTGTCGGTGGTATGGCCTCGGATGGTATCCCGGTGTTCCGGCTTGATGATGAAAGCCTCAAGAAGGATGTTGATCGTATTCTTGCGCTCGGTGTCACTTTGCATACCGGGGTGAGGGTTGATGCTGCAAAATTTGCGGAACTTCGGCGCTCCCATGACTTTGTTTATATCGCAATTGGAGCCCAGGGAAGTTCTACCCTTTCCATACCCGGCGCGGATGCATCCGGGGTGTTGGATCATTTGGATTTCCTCAGCGCGGTTCGACATGGTAAAGCCCCTGATATCGGAAAAAAGGTGATTGTGATAGGCGCTGGTAATTCGGCAATGGATGCTGCCCGTACCGCAAAGCGACTGGTTGGAAAAGAGGGCGATGTTTCCATTGTTTACCGTCGCACCAGAAAGCAGATGCCGGCGGATCATGAAGAGATACTTGGTGCACTGGAAGAAGGTGTGGTTGTGGTTGAACTGGCTGGCCCTGAGGTGGTTCAGGTGGAGGACGGGAAGGTTACCGGTCTCGAGGTGGCCACGATGAAACTTGGCGATCCGGACGATTCCGGACGTCGCAGTCCGGTGAAGGTGGAAGGTAGAAATTATGTGCTTGAGGTCGACTCGATAATTGTGGCCATTGGTCAGAAGGTGGAACTGGATTTTCTGCCAGGGGGAATACTTGAGGTAGACAATTTTTCACTCCAGTCTTCTCTATCGGGGGTGTTTGCTGGAGGAGATGTAATTGATATATCCTCTCTGATTAATGCCATAGGTCACGGCAGACGTGCCACTGCCTCTATCGTAGCAGCTTGCGGAGGATCTCTTCAGGTGAATATTGCCCCGGAAGAGAATCGGAACCTTGATCTCGTCGAGCTCCAGGTGAAAAGTGGGATACGGCAGTTCGGTGCGGCGATACCTGAATTGGATGCAGAAGAGAGACTTAATTTTGATCTTTTTGTGGATACTCTCTCTGAGGAAGAGGCCGTGGCCGAGGCCTCACGCTGCCTTCAGTGTGATCTGGTCTGTAATGTCTGTGTTACGGTATGTCCCAATAGGGCAAATGTGGCGCTGCGGGCGAATCCTGTGAGCTATCCCATACAGACCGTCAAGGCTGATGGTTCGGTGGTGGTTAATGGTGAGGTGCATTTGAAACAGGCCTATCAGATTATTAATATCGCAGATTTCTGTAATCAGTGTGGTAACTGTCAAACTTTCTGTCCCACCAGCGGTGCCCCTTATATGGATAAATCACGGGTGCATCTTTCCGCAGCAAGTCTCAAAGCCCATGGAGAAGGTTTCCTCATGGCGGCACCGGGGATTATGGAGGTCATGCATGACCACAGAGCAGCAAGACTCACCGACAACGGAGCTGTGTTTTTATATGAGGACGATGAGGTCAGGCTGAGTCTCGTCAAAGAAGGTCTCAGGGCCACCGACGTGGAGTTGAAATCCCAGGTGAATGCCAAGAGTCTGGTTGACGCGGTGGAGGCAGCAGTATTGTTTAACCTGCTCGCAGAGACCGCCCCATTTAGTGCCTTATTCTGTGAAATCAGAAATAAAAAGTAAGAAACCGTGAAGGATCCTTGAAATCAGAAGTTTTGAGACCCCACCAAGGAACTTTCACCCCTCAAGGGGGTACCGAAAAGAGTCCAGCGACTCTTTAAAATAGTATTACTTGTCGGGTTGGACAATAATGAAAGAAAGTACCTTTAATATAACAAAATTGCAAGATTTGAAGATTGCTATGCGGGGGGCAGGGGATCTGGCTACCGGGGTTGCTCTGAGGCTGCATCGTTCAGGATTTGAAAATCTGCTCCTTCTGGAGACGAAACATCCCCTGGCGGTACGGCGCCTGGTATCGTTTTCTGAGGCAGTGTGTCGAGGGAAGATGAGCGTGGAGGGGGTTACGGCAAGACACATAAAAGATGTGGCAGAATTTGGTGAATGTATTGCCGGTAGAGAGATACCCCTGCTGGTTGATCCGGGTGCAGGGAGTTTCGCTCAATACCAGCCGGATGTGGTGATTGATGCAATCATTGCCAAGCGAAATACGGGAACCGGGATTGATGACGCCGAGCTGGTGATTGGGCTTGGACCTGGATTTGATGCCGGTGTGGATGTACATCTGGTTGTTGAGACCATGCGCGGTCATGGGTTAGGCCGGGTTGTCAGGGAGGGTACAGCCCTACCGGATACGGGAATACCCGGGAGTATTGCCGGGTTTACCCATCAGCGTTTGCTACGCGCACCCAATGATGGGGTTTTTGAGACTGCATGTGATATCGGAGATGAAGTAGTCGCGGGAGAGCGTGTGGCCACTGTGGCCGGGACTCCTGTTGTTGCTCATGTTTCAGGTGTGTTACGTGGCCTGTTGCGAAGCAATACTCCGGTTAGCCTGCGGACAAAACTGGGTGATATTGATCCCCGTGGCGAGGTGGCATTCTGCAGTACCTCATCGGATAAGGCCATGGCTGTAGCGGGAGGTGTGCTGGAGGCGATACTCTGGCACCATAATTGCTGATGGGGCATCGGGAAATGAAACAGTGAGACCTTTACTCTTTCCTGGAATATCATTAAAAAAAGAATGTGTATTTATCGGGTGGTTTTTAACAATCCAGATACCTTGTGGAGAATCTGATTATGGCAGTTGGACAGTCACACATACGTAAAGATGTCAGGGCGAAGGTCACCGGCAAGACCCGCTATACTGATGATTTCAGTATGCCGGGTATGCTGCAAGCCAAATATGTCAGAAGTCCTGTTGCGCATGCCCTCGTGAAGAGTATTGATACGAGTGCAGCCCTTGCGATCAGCGGTGTGGAGGCAGTGTTTACCCATGCGGATGTACCCAAAAATGTATATCCAACCGCTGGCCATCCATTTTCCCTCGATCCTGATCATCAGGATGTGGCGGATCGTCTGCTGCTGACAGATCATGTACGATTTCACGGGGATGAGGTTGCCATTGTGGTGGCCCGCGATCTTCTTACTGCTGCAAAGGCGGCACAATTGGTGAAGGTCGAGTATGAAGAGCTTCCGGTGTGTGTAAACTCTGCTGCAGCCATGGCTGAAGGTGCCCCTGCCATCCATGATGGCGGCAATATCATTAAGTCCACCAGTTTTGAAACTGGTGGCACTTTCAGTGATGCTGAGAAAAAAGCCGTGACTGTGGTGGAAGGCAGTTTTTCTACTCCGATTATCCTGCATTGTCACCTGGAAAACCACACGGCCTATGCCTATATGGATGATAACGACCATCTGGTTATTGTCAGCTCCACTCAGATACCCCATATCTGTCGTCGTATTGTGGGGCAGGCACTGGATATGCCCTGGCCGAAAATCCGGGTCATCAAACCTTATATAGGTGGTGGTTTTGGTAATAAACAAGATGTGGTTCTGGAACCCATGGTCGCCTTTCTTACCACAAAACTTGGCGGTCTGCCGGTGAAACTGGAGCTTGAACGGGAGGAGGGGCTGGTGGCTACCCGTACCCGGCATTCTCAAACGGTGACGGTGCGGGCCGGTGTCAGCCGTGATGGTACTCTGAAGTTTCTTGACCTTAATGTTATCTCAAACACTGGAGCCTATGCGTCCCATGGTCATTCCATACCCATGGCTGCAGGATCCAAATCCTGCAATCTTTACCCTAAAGCAGTAACACGTTTTTCCGCCACCACCCATTATGCAAACATTCCGGCTGCCGGTGCCATGCGTGCCTACGGTTCACCCCAACTCTTTTTCGGGTTGGAGAGTGTTATAGAGGAGGTGGCTCGGGAAATTGGAATGGATTCCGTTGATTTTCGGATTAAAAATTCTGCCAGGGCAGGTGATATTCTCGCCAAGACCGGGGATCTGAAACATTCTGTAGCCATGATAGAGTGTCTTGAAAAGGGTCGTGAGCTTATCAGCTGGGACAGCAGAAAAAAACAGTATGCTGACCAGCAGGGGCCTCTGCTGCGGGGGCTCGGGGTGGCATCGTTCAGCTACGGTTCAGGTACCTATCCTGCCTGCGTTGAGATTGCAGGGTGCAGGTTGGTTCTGAACCAGGATGGTACTATTCACATGCAGATCGGCGCCACAGAAATTGGGCAGGGTTCCGACACTGCCCTTGCCCAGATGGCTGCTGAAACCCTGGGCGTTGAGTATCAGGCCATCCACGTGGTTTCGGAACAGGATACCGATGTGACTCCTTTTGATCCGGGTGCCTATGCTTCCCGGCAGACTTATGTCACCGCTCCAGCAGTTCAGCAGGCCGCTGAAAAACTTAAAAAACGAATTTTGGGCCACTGTCAGCTGATGACAGGAGAAGACCCCGGGAACCTTGATCTGCAGCTGGGGAAAATAATTCAGAGAGGAAGCCCGGAAAAGGTTGTTGTTGATCTGACTGAGCTGGCTCTGGACAGTTATTATCACAAAGAGCGGGGGGGGCAGATCACCGCTGAAGTTTCTGCAAAAACCTGTACCAATGCTCCAAGTTACGGCTGCACCTTTGTTGACCTTGAGGTTGATGTCGAGATGTGCACGGTTTCCATACATGAGATCATTAATGTGCACGATGCCGGAAAGATCATTCATCCCCTCTCAGCTGAGGGACAGGTTCATGGTGGAATGGCAATGGGGATTGGTATGGCACTCTTTGAGGAGCTGCTGGTCGATCCTGAAAGCGGCTGGATTTTTAACGGAAATCTGCTTGATTATAAGATCCCCACCTCGGTGGATATACCGGAGTTGAAGAGTGCCTTTGTGGACACCTTTGACCCCACAAGTCCCTACGGCAATAAATCACTTGGTGAGCCACCGGCTATTTCACAGGGACCAGCCATTCGTAATGCAATCTGGGATGCTACTGGAGTAAAGATCAACGAGATACCCATGACCCCTAAAGTGTTGTTCAAACATTTCAAAGATGCAGGACTTATCTAAGAGAGAAGAACATGTTCCCAATTGAAAAATATCATTATGCCAGTAGTGTCATAGATGCTGTGCAGGCGCTGGCAGCAGATGAGAAGGCAAGAGTTATTGCGGGTGGTACTGATGTCCTGGTGCGGCTCCATGGTGGTAACAGTGATTACGCCTCTCTTGTGGATGTCAATGGCCTCCACGAACTCAAAGAGATTCGACAGGATGGAGAGGGTAATATTTTTATCGGAGCGCTCGCCACCTGTACTGAAATAATAGAACATGAGTTGATCCAGAAGCACACCCCAATGATAGTGCAGTCTCTCGGAACCATAGGCGGACCCCAAGTTCGAAACTGTGCTACCATGGGTGGGAATATTTGTAATGGTGCCGTGAGTGCTGACAGCGCCTGTGCTGCGCTGATTTATGAGTTTGATCTTTTGATTGAAGGAGTTAAGGGTGAGCGCATTGAGTCCATTAACGGTTTCCATACCGGACCTGGTCGTACCTTGTTGCAGCAGGGTGATATCCTTAAGGCTTTTCGGATTCGCCCCCCCAATTATAAGGGGGTTCTTGCTTCGTATCAGAAATATGCCATGCGTGGAGCTATGGATATCGCAACCATTGGCTGTGGCGTGGGATTGACGATGGATGATGAACGTATCAGCACCTTGAAGCTTGCCTTTACTGTTGCTGCACCGACCCCTATCCGTTGTTCCAATGCCGAGAAAGCCGTTGCAAACAGAGCCGTCACCGAGGAAACTCTGGAATTACTCACTGAGGCTCTGGTGGATGATGTCCGGCCGCGTGAGTCCTGGAGGGCGGGGAAAGAGTTTCGGCTCCATATTATTAAAACGCTGGCCCGAAAGGGGCTTCGCCAGGCCGCGGAGATGCAGGAGGAATTGACATGATAAGTAGAATGGATATCAGCCTGTCTATAAACTCCAGACCATATGAACTGGATGTGGATGTGCGTAAATCACTCATGGATGTCCTGCGGGAGCTGGGGTACACCAGTGTCAAACATGGTTGCGGGGTTGGTGAATGCGGTGCCTGTACCGTGCTGGTGGATGATGTCGCAGTCGATTCCTGTCTCTACCTTGCGGTGTGGGCCAAGGGCCGGAATGTGCGGACAGTTGAAGGGGAATGCAGAGATGGGAAACTCTCTGCTGTACAGGAAGCCTATGTGGAAGAAGGGGCAGTACAGTGCGGATTCTGTACTCCAGGTCTTATCATGAGCAGTACCTCTTTTATTGAGAAGAACAGTGGTACCAGGCCTTCACGGGAGGAGATTGCAAAGGGGCATGCCGGTAATCTCTGCCGTTGCACCGGGTATCAGACCATCATTAATGCCGTTGAAAATGCCATCAAGAAATAAAAATGAGGAATAGTGCAATAGACGGTGTTCGGGGTCGCTTTCTTGATTTTTCAGAATCAGTTGAAAAACGGTCGGATTTTGACGGTGCGGTCCGTTATGTTGAAGATGGATTGTTGCTGCTGAAAGAAGGGCATATCGTGTGGTTTGGTGACTGGTCTGAGGGCAGGGATCAGTTGCTGGAGGATGCACATATTCATGAGTATCCCGATCAGCTGATTGTTCCTGGATTTATTGATTGCCATATTCATTTTCCCCAGGCAGAGATCATAGCAGCTTATGGTGAACAATTGCTGGAATGGTTAAATAACTATGCATTTCCGGCAGAGAAACAGTATGGCGATATAGCATATTCCAGGGAAATGGCAGAGTTTTTTGTGGCGGAGCTGCTGCGAAACGGCACCACCACAGCTGCAGTATTCTGCACTGTTCATCATCAGTCTGCTGAAGCACTTTTTGCTGCTGCCCAACGGAGGAACATGCGGATCATCGCCGGGAAGGTGCTGATGGACAGAAATGCTCCCCCTGATCTGCTTGATACACCGGAAATAGCCTATGATGACAGTCGGATGCTCATTGAGAAATATCATAATCAGGGGCGTCTTCTTTATGCTGTAACTCCTCGTTTTGCTCCCACCTCAACACCGGATCAGCTGGCAGTTGCCGGGCAGTTGATGCGGGAGTATCCGGATCTCTATATGCAGACCCATCTGTCTGAAAACAAAGAGGAAATCCAGTGGGTTCAGGAGCTTTTTCCAGACCGGAAGAGTTATCTGGATGTGTATGAGTATTTTGGCCTCACCGGCCCCAGGAGTATTTTCGGGCACTGCATTCATCTGGAAGATGGTGAGTGGAAGGGACTTTATGATACGGATTCTGTAATTGCCTTCTGTCCCACATCAAATCTCTTTCTGGGCAGTGGACTCTTTGATCTCGAACGTGCCCGGAAAGAAAATGTCCGGGTGGGAGTGGCCACCGATGTTGGTGGTGGAACATCTTTTTCAATACTTACAAGTCTCAGTGAAGCCTATAAAATCATGCAGCTTCAGAAACAGAAATTTTCGGCCATTGAGGCCTTGTATATGGCAACTCTTGGAGGAGCTGAGGCACTGTCCCTTGATCATTTACTGGGGAATTTCGAGGTGGGCAAAGAGGCTGATTTTGTGGTACTTGATCCTGCGGCAACAGTTTTGCAGGCAAAGCGTTCGGAGAAATCTGAAACTATAGTGGACCTTCTGTTTGCTCTTATGATTATGGGTGACGACAGAACGGTTTCTCACACCTATGTGGATGGTCGGCTGGTGCACAAACGGGAATAATATAACAGGAATATTTATGAGAAAAACCCCACGTTTGCAGTTGAAGGGAATGACAAAGGTTTATCCTTCTGTCATTGCCAACGATTCCATTGATATGAGTATTGCACCCGGTGAAATCCATGCTGTGCTCGGTGAGAATGGTGCCGGAAAGAGCACCTTGATGAAGGCGATTTACGGGGTGGTAAAACCCGATAGCGGTCAGATTATCTGGGATGGTGAAGCGGTTGCCATTCAGAACCCCGCCCATGCCAGAAGGTTGGGTATTGGGATGGTTTTTCAGCATTTTTCACTCTTTGAGACATTGACCGTAACGGAAAACATTGCTCTTGCAATGGATGACTATAAGAGCATGGAATCTCTGGCTGGTCGCATCGAAGAGGTTTCTGAGGAGTATGGCCTTCCCCTTGATCCGGGCCGGCTTATCTATTCCCTGTCTGTCGGGTTGCGTCAGAGGGTGGAAATTATCCGCTGTCTCCTGCAGCATCCAAAACTGCTGATAATGGATGAACCCACTTCCGTTCTCACTCCACAGGCGGTGCGTAAGATGTTTGAGACACTGCGGCGTCTGGCGGATGAGGGCTGTTCCATTCTCTATATCAGTCACAAGCTCGATGAGATAATGGAGCTTTGCCATTCAGCCACCATCATCAGAGGGGGCAAGGTGACAGGATATGCTGTGCCAGCTGATGAAACTGCCACCTCCCTTGCTCGGATGATGATTGGCAAGGAGCTTCCCGTCTGTTCCAGGGAGAGGCCTGTTGTGGATGGGGAACGGTGTCTTGAGGTGAAAAATCTGTTCAAGAGTTCCGCTGATCAGTTCGGGACAGATCTGAAATCAATCAGTTTTTCGGTGAGGGGAGGCGAGATTCTGGGTGTTGCCGGCATTTCAGGCAATGGTCAGCAGGAACTGTTATATGCTCTCAGTGGGGAAAGGCTGGTTGATGAGAAAGACTGCATTGCAATCTCCGGTGAGTCTGTGGGGCACCTCAAACCTGATGAGAGGCGAAACAGGAGCCTGGGATTTGTTCCCGAAGAACGTCTGGGGCGTGGCGCTGTTCCTGGAATGTCTCTTTCCATGAATGTGATCCTCACCGCCCATCGCCACGGCATGGTGGCAAATGGGTTGCTCAAATTTCAAAAGGCAGCTCAGTTCGCAGAAAAATGCATTAGTGATTTTACTGTGAAGTGTGGCTCCAAGGATGATCCCATTACCAGCCTTTCCGGTGGGAATATGCAGAAGTTCATTACGGCCCGGGAAATTCTTCAGTCACCGGAGCTCCTTATTGTTTCACAGCCAACCTGGGGAGTGGATATTGGTGCTGCCAATATTATCCGTCAATCCATGATAGATCTTCGCAACAATGGATCTGCAGTTCTTGTGGTCTCTGAGGAACTGGATGAATTGTTTGAAATCTGTGATCGCCTCATAGTCATCGCTGAGGGCTGTGTATCTCCTTCTGTGAATGTGGATGAGACCAGTAAGGAAGAGATCGGACTCTGGATGAGTGGAATGTTTCCTGGTGGTCCGGCGGAAGGTACTTCTCATGAAGCAACATCTGATCAGGAGAGCCATGTTTGTTAAAATAGAACCCCGTTCCGAACCATCAAAGGCGATGAAATATCTTTCCCCGCTGATTGCAGCGGTTCTGATGCTTATCAGTGGATTGATTATCTTCAGTCTGCTCGGGAAAAATCCTGCAGAGGCTTTCCATGCGTTCTTTGTGGAGCCAGTGAATGATCTCTATGGTATCGGTGAACTTCTCATCAAGGCATCGCCGCTTATGCTTATTGGAACCGGTCTTGCCGTGGGCTTTCGGGCAAGTATCTGGAATATCGGGGCGGAAGGGCAGTTGGCAGTCGGAGCCATATTCGGTGGGTATTTTGCCATAATATTTTATGATTACAGCGGATTGTTTATCCTGCCGTTGATGATTGCAGCCGGTGCAGTGGGCGGAATGCTGTGGGCCTCCATACCTGCGTTATTGAAGACCGTCTTCAATGCCAATGAAATATTGGTAACCCTGATGCTCAACTATGTTGCAGTACTTTTACTGGCACTTCTTGTGCACGGTCCTCTGAAGGACCCCAATGGCTATGGATTTCCCCAATCAGTTCTTTTTGGGGACTCTGCAATCCTGCCAGTGCTGGTTGAGGGGACTCGTCTGCACCTTGGTGTTTTTCTGGCCCTTGGCGGAGTGATTGCGGGTTGGGTGTTTCTTCAGAAGAGTTTTACCGGTTATCAGATGCAGGTGGCAGGGTTGGCTCAAAAGGCGGCGACCTATGCCGGTTTCAAATACAAAAAACTTATCTGGATAGGATTGCTGAGCGGCGGTCTTGCTGCCGGAATTGCCGGGGTACTGGAGATAGCTGGTCCCATTGGGCAACTCCTTCCTTCTGTATCACCAGGTTATGGTTATGCGGCCATCATTGTGGCTTTTGTGGGAAGATTGCATCCGGGCGGTATTTTCCTCTCCAGTCTTCTTATGGCGCTGCTGTATCTGGGAGGAGAGTCTGGGCAGATGAATCTTGATCTGCCCTCTGCTGTGACCGGAATTTTCCAGGGTCTGCTGCTCTTTTACCTTCTGGCTGCAGATTTTCTTATTCATTACCGGATGCGTCTGGATCGATCCCGCCTGGAGGTTAACTAATGGATGGAGATATTCTTATTCAGATCCTTGTTGCGTCAATAGCAGCGGGTACCCCGTTTGTCTATGCAGCTTTGGGAGAACTGGTTACTGAAAAATCTGGAGTGCTGAATCTTGGCGTGGAAGGCATGATGTTGGTGGGTGCCATCTCCGGGTTCATTGCCATGGCTAAAAGCGGTAGTCTTCTGGTGGCTGTACTTTGCGGGATGACGGCTGGTGCACTCATGGCCTTGATCTTTGCAGTACTTACTCTCACCCTGATGGCTAATCAGGTGGCAAGCGGGCTGGCCCTGACTATCTTTGGTGTGGGACTGAGTGCCTTTCTCGGTCTTAAATACACAAGTATTGCCCTGCCCGGAGTTCCCGAGCTTCATATTCCTTTCCTGAGTGATATTCCTGTTGCTGGCCAGTTGCTGTTCTCCCATGATATCCTGATCTATAGTTCTCTTGTTTTATTTGGATTTATTTCCTGGTTTTTATATAAGAGTAAAGCCGGATTGATCTTACGTGGTATCGGAGAGGCACCCAAATCTGCCCATGCCCTTGGTTATAATGTGATAGGTATCAGGTACCTGGCAGTTCTCTTTGGCGGGGCCATGGCAGGGTTGGGTGGTGTGTATCTCTCGGTTGCTTACACTCCTATGTGGGTGGAAGGTATGGTTGCAGGCCGGGGATGGGTGGCTTTGGCACTTGTGGTTTTTGCCAGTTGGCGGCCGCTCCGGGTGATGGCCGGAGCATATCTCTTTGGCGGTATCACCATTGCCCAGTTTCATATTCAGGGTTTTGGTATAGAAATCCCATCGCAGCTTCTGTCAATGCTGCCTTATATTGCGACCATTATAGTACTTGTATTAATATCAAGGGATCAGAAAAGTATACGACTGAATTCACCGGCTTCACTGGGGCTGACATACCACCCCAATAACCAATAATGTTCTACAAAATGAAGGAGAAACAGATGGCGATCAGCAGAAAAAATGTTTTATCAGTTTTTATCATTCTTCTCTGTGTGGCAGGGCTTTCCCTGACCGCATCGGCGGCTGATAAATTGAAAGTAGGCTTTGTTTATATCAGCCCCATTGGCGATGCGGGCTGGACCTACCAGCATGACCTCGGCAGGCTTGCCATGGAAAAAAACCTCGGCGACAAAGTGGAGACAAAGTATATCGAAAATGTTCCCGAAGGTCCTGAGGCGGAACGGGTTATCAGGGATCTTGCCAAGAGTGGTTATGACCTTATCTTTACAACTTCCTTTGGTTATATGAATCCCACCCTCAAGGTTGCAAAGATGTTTCCCAAAAAACGTTTTGAGCATTCCACCGGATACAAGACTTCAAAGAATGTTGGTACCTATATGTGTCGGTTCTATGAGGGGCGCTACCTCACCGGTATTGTAGCGGGGAAAATGACAAAATCCAACACCCTCGGATATGTTGCAGCCTTCCCTATCCCTGAGGTGATTCGTGGTATCAATGCTTTTACCCTTGGCGCAAAATCTGTGAATCCTGATGTAAAGGTAAAAGTTATCTGGGTGAATTCTTGGTTTGATCCGGGCAAAGAGCGTGAGGCCTCTGAAGCCTTGATTGCCCAGGGTGCCGATGTAATTACCCATCACACCGATTCCACAGCTCCAACACTTACTGCAGAGGAAAAAGGTGTGTACGCCATCGCTTACCATTCCGATATGTCCAAGTATGGACCTAAAGCACATCTCACCGCAGCGACCCATGTCTATGGCGACTTCTATACCAGAACAGCACAGTCTGTACTTGACAATACCTGGAAGTCGGAGCAGGTATGGACTGGTATTAAAGAGGGTTCCATTGCGCTTGCTCCTATGAACCCGGTGGTTCCAGCAGATGTTGTGGCTCTTGTTGAAAAGACCAGAAAAGGTATTGCCGATGGCTCGGTACATCCCTTCCAGGGACCAATTAAGGACCAGGGGGGAAAAGTCGTTGTTGAAGCGGGTATAACCTTAAGCGATAAGGAACTTCTAGGCATGGGGTACTACGTTGAAGGGGTTCTTGGGAAAATCCCGAAATAATATTTTCATCTCCAGGAGATGGGCAGTCTTGTTGTCCCATCTCCTTTTTTATTCAGGTTCCAAGTGAAAACAATAAAAACAAAATCTTTTGTCGGATTACTTATACCTCTCTGTGCTGTTCTGCTGGCGCTGGCACTCGGGGCGGTCATGCTTCTTTCGCTGGGTGCGAACCCCATAAGTGGTTATGCAACCATGTTCGGGGCAGCGTTTGGCAGCGTTGAGGGGTTTTCTGAAACTGCTGTGAAATCAATTCCGCTGCTCTTGGTCGGCGCTGGAATCTGCATTGCTTTTCGTGCAAACGTTATCAATATAGGTGGAGAAGGGCAGATGGTGATGGGAGCCCTCCTTTCGACTTCCGTTGCACTGACCTTTCCATCTGTGCCATCCTTACTTCTTATACCCATGGTTCTGCTGGCCGGAGCTATTGGCGGTGCCTTCTGGGGAGCCATTGCCGGTGCCCTGAAGGCATATTTCAACGTCAGTGAGATTTTAAGTACCATAATGCTGAACATTGTTGCGGTACAGTTTATGAATTTTCTATTACGGGGAGTCATGATTGATCCAGGGGAGGTTGCCAGGGGTACCGGTATCCCACAGACCATGCGCCTTACGGAAAATGCGGATCTACCCATTCTCTTGGAGGGAATGCGGATGCATCTGGGGGTACCGATAGCCCTTTTTGTGGCTTTTGGTGCATATATTCTGCTGTGGCGTACTGCCATGGGATTTCGACTTCGTTCTGTGGGCTATAATCCTCACGCCTCCCGCTATGCCGGGATTTCAGTTCCCAAAAATGTTACCGCAGCCCTGGCATTCAGTGGTGCAATGGCTGGAATCGCCGGTGCTATTCTGGTCTTTGGCAGTGAGTCGCATCGTATGGTGACCGATGGGGGGAGTACCGGTTTCACAGGAAGTGCTGGTTTTAATGGGATTGTTGTGGCCCTGCTTGCGGGCCTTCATCCCCTCTGGTCTATCCCTTCTGCACTGCTCTTTGGTGGCATGCTGGTGGGGGCCAACGCCCTGCAACGTGCCGCGCAGGTTCCATCTGCTTTGATTATTGCTCTCAATGGTCTGATCGTAGTCTTTGTGGTGAGTTCTGAGTATTTTAAACAGCGCTCTCTGTATGCGGGGCAGGTTGATCTTGCTGATGATGAGTCCACCGAAACAGAAGGAGAAGACAATGAGTGATTCGTTTGCGGTGATGATTGTTGTTGCCACCATTGCTTCTGGAATCCGCCTTGCAACCCCCTTTCTCCTTGCTTCATTGGGTGAGGCACTGGGGCAGAGAAGTGGTGTCCTTAATCTGGGTGTTGACGGAGTTATGCTCCTTGGTGCCTTTGGTGCCTATTACACTGTGTTGCAGACTAGCAATCCCTATTACGGGCTGTTGGTTGGTATTAGTATAGGGTTGCTGATTGGTCTTTTTTACGGCTTTATAACCCTGAACCTGCGGGCGGAACAAGGTGTCAGTGGTATCGGGATCTACCTCTTCGGCCTTGGAATGAGTGATCTGTTTTTCCAGAAATTTGTGGGAACTCCACGTCCTATTCTGCCTTTTATGCCACTGGATATCCCGGTTCTGTCTGGCTTGCCTGTTGTGGGTGAGATGCTGTTTCAGCACTCAATAATAGTTTACATTGCTTTTGGTCTTGTACCGTTGATGAGTTTTGTGCTCCATCGTACCACATACGGCCTGAATATCCGGGCCATAGGTGAAAATCCGGAGGCCGCAGACAGTCTCGGAGTCAGTGTTATGGCCACCAGATATTCTGCCATCATAATTGGCAATGGACTGGCTGGTCTTGCCGGTGCGGCGCTGGCAATTGAACTGGGAATCTTTCAGCAGAACCTCACAAATGCCATGGGGTTTATAGCCATTGCCCTTGTTTATTTTGGTGCCTGGAGTCCCAAAGGTGTCATGATTGGTTCACTGGTTTTTGGCATGGTTCAGTCCATCGTGCTGCAGTGCAAGACATTCGGAGTGATCCCGCGCAGTGCCTCGGATCTTGCCGCTATGGCCCCGGCTGTTATAACCATACTGGCCCTTGTTATTGTGGCGAAACGTTTTAAGCAGCCTTCGGCACTGACAAAGCCCTATGTAAGAGGCGGCTGATAGCAGCCGTCATCGTTTATTCATTTTATTTTAGGAGATCTACAATGAAGAAGTTCAGCCTGTCTCTGTCAGCGGTTATGCTGACTTTGTTGTTATTGTGCCCATCACTGCTTCCGGCATCCGGCAAGCCACTGAGGGTTGCCATTATCGCCCCGAGTGCTCAAAATGATCTGGCATTTACACAGAGTATTGTTGATGGTATCAAGGCTATTCAGAAGGATCGCGAAATTGATCTTGCCATCACCGATGGAACCTTTGTGGTGGAGGATGCTGCTGCCGCCATTCGTGATTATGCAAAAAAAGGATATGACCTAGTGATTGCCCATGGTTCTCAGTATGGCGGGTCATTAAAAGAGATTGCCCCTGATTTTCCAGATATCGCATTTGCCTGGGGAACTGCCGCTGATACCTTTGGTCTTCCCAATGTATCTTCTTATGAGGCAGCTTCTGATGAGGGTGGCTATGTGATGGGAGTTATGGCTGCTGCCATGAGTAAAAAAGGTGGAGTCGGCGTTGTCGGCCCAATTGAAGTGGGGGATGCCAAGCTGTATGTGGATGGTTTTGTGCAGGGGGCAAAGGCTCAGAATTCCAAAATTCGGGCCAAGGTAAATTATATCGGGTCCTTCAGTGATGTCGCTCTTGCTGCTGAAGCTGCCCGTGCTCATATTGCCGCCGGGGCGGATGTTCTCACTGGAACAGCTCAGATGGTTGTGGGTGCTATTGGCGCTGCCCGCTCCAAAAGAGTTGCCTGGTTCGGTACTCAGGCCAACCAGACAGAGCTTGCTCCTGAGATTGTTGTCGCCTCACAGGTGTATAAGTGGGAAGTGATTTTAAAACAGATCCTGGCTGATATGGATAATGGCGTGAAGGGTGGAAAGATGTACGACATCAACCTTGCTAATAATGGTATTGTCATAAAATTCAACGATGCCTATAAACTTGCTCCGGGTGTAAAAGAGGCTGGAATGAAAGCCATTGCCGGAATCAAAGACGGTTCCATCAAAACAGGCCATAAATAGGTCGGACATCATCTGGCAGGGAAGTGCGCAGTTTCCCTGCCAAACGTAATCAGAAAATAAGATAAAGCCAGGTAGAGATTATGTCTTTGCAGTCAGAAAACGGCACGCCAATGCTCCAGATGAGAGGGATTACAAAACGTTTCCCCGGGGTTCTTGCCAGTGATAACGTGGACTTTGATGTTCGAGCAGGAGAAGTACATACCCTTCTAGGGGAAAATGGTGCAGGAAAGAGCACGTTGATGAAGATACTCTACGGCCTGTATCGGCAGGATGAGGGTGAGATCCTGCTCCATGGAAAGCGGGTTGATCTCACATCTCCGGCTCACGCTATCGCACATGGAATCGGGATGATACATCAGCATTTTATGCTGGTGCCCACCCTTACCGTTGCCGAGAATGTCTCTCTAGGGCTTCAGTCGACCAGGGGAATATTTTCTGATTTGAAGACTGTTTCCAAACGTATCATCGAACTCTCCAGAGCCTTTGGTTTGCACGTGCATCCCGACGAACATGTATGGCAGCTCTCTGTTGGTGAGAGACAGCGGGTTGAAATCATAAAGGCGTTGTACCGGGATGCCTCCATCCTTATTCTTGATGAACCGACTGCGGTTTTAACACCCAGTGAAGTGGATGATATTTTTCTTATATTCCGAAAACTTGCCGATGATGGACGCGGTCTTGTGTTCATCTCTCATAAGTTAAAAGAGGTGCTTGATCTCAGTGACAGGATCACGGTTTTGCGGCATGGAAGAGTGACCGGGTACACAACTCCAGCGCAATCTGACCGCCATGACCTGGCACAGTTGATGGTGGGGCGGGCCGTGAAGCTTGCACCGGATAAGGAAGATGTGGAAAGCGGCGATCCTCTACTGACCATCGAGGATCTCTATGTTGAAGGAGACCGAGGGAGGCAGGCAGTGCAGGGACTGAGTCTTGAGGTAAAAAGTGGTGAAATCCTCGGAATTGCAGGCATATCGGGAAATGGTCAGCGGGAACTGGCTGAGGCCATAGCCGGTCTGCGTCGGCCCCGTTCAGGTAAAATAGTTGTTGCCGGCCACGATACCACCCTCTCCGGCCCGAGACAGATTCGTGAGATGGGACTTTCCTATGTTCCTGAAGAACGGATGAAAGATGGGGCCGTTGGCGAATTTGACGTGAAGGAGAACATGATACTCCTGAACCATAGTAAAACACCGTTCTGTAAAAATGGTTTCCTGAATTTTAAAGCAATAAAGAGTTACAGTGAAAAGTTGGTGAAAGAATATGCGGTAAAAACACCGGATATAGACACCATGACCAAAAACCTTTCCGGTGGAAATATCCAGAAGCTGATCATGGCTCGTGAGCTTGCAGCAAAGCCCAAGGTACTTCTCGCCTCGCAGCCCACCCGTGGCGTGGACATCGGTGCTGCCGAATATATCCATGAGCGTATTTCCCAGGAGCGACAGAGGGGTACAGCCACAGTGGTTATCTCGGAAGATCTTGATGAAGTAATGGCACTTTCCGATCGTATAGCAGTGATGTTTGACGGTAAGGTCATGGGGATTGTGGATCAAAAGGATGCCACCCGAGAGTCCATTGGACTTATGATGACCGGCGAGCAGCAGCAATCTGCTGCCTGATTTAAACAATCGACCGCTCAGGGATTCAGGCCGAAAACAGTAGAGATTACGGTAATAGCAGCAAAGGTTTATTATGGATCATGTAACGCACCTGAAATGTCTGGTATGTGGTAGAGAGCATGCCCCGAACGCCATTGAGTATATCTGTCCGGATCACGGGGATGAGGGCATTGTGGACGTGCGTTATGACTATGACCTTATAAAGAGTAGAATTTCCAGAGAGAGTCTGGCGATGGACAGGAATCAATCCATCTGGCGTTACAAGGATTTGCTGCCCGTATTGTCTGATGCAGACGTTCCACCCCTGGCCATCGGCTGGACACCTCTCTATGGTGCACCACGCCTTGCTCGAAAGCTTGGGTTACAGAACCTGTGGGTGAAAGACGATGGACGCCTCCCCACAGCAAGTTTTAAAGACCGGGCCAGTGCCATTGCGTTGGTTAAGGCGCAGGAAAAAAATGCAGAAATCATCACCACTGCAAGTACCGGTAACGCTGCAGCAGCTCTTAGTGGAATCTGTGCAAGTGTCGGCCAGGAAAATGTGATATTTGTACCGGAATCGGCACCTCCTGCCAAGATTGCCCAGCTGCTGGTGTACAATTCAACGGTGATGCTGATAAAGGGCAGTTATGATGATGCCTTTGAACTCTGCCTGGAAGCTGCCGCTGAATATGGCTGGTACAATCGTAATACCGGCTACAATCCTTATATGACTGAAGGTAAGAAAACAGCTGCCTACGAGATTTGCGAACAGCTCTCCTGGCAGGCACCCGATATGATCTTTGTGTCGGTTGGGGATGGCTGTATTATCGGTGGCCTCCATAAGGGGCTCAAGGATCTGCTGGCCCTTGGCTGGATAGATCGTATGCCACGTCTTATGGGGGTGCAGGCGGAGGGGAGCAGCTTTTTGTATGAGGCCTGGAAAAATGGTGAAGATGTTTTAAGCAAAACTCCGGTTTCCGGGATAACTGTGGCTGACAGCATAAGTGCAGGTCTGCCCCGTGACAGAATCAAGGCCCTTGCAGCTGTAACAGAAACTGCAGGTGCTTACGTACAGATCAGTGATAATGAGATACTGGCTGCCATCCCGGAACTTGCCAGGGGGTGTGCGGTGTTTGCCGAACCTGCAGGGGCTGCGGCTTATGGTGGCCTTGTAAAAGCCGTGGCTTCAGGACTGGTGAACCCAGATGAGCGGATTGTTGTGCTTAATACCGGTAATGGGCTCAAAGATATCAAGAGCACCATGACCTCTGTAAAGATGGCGGGCTCTGTGGCTGCACATATTGAGCCCAGTCTTGCTGCCGTAAAAGAGATAGTAGGAAATCTACCCTGATTGAAGAGAAAAACAACGCGCTACCCAGGCGTGATACTTTTTTGAAGGAAACCATGATGCATAATTTGATTGATTTAACCATTGAAGATCCCGGCAAGCTGGAAAATGCGGTACAGCGCGCCAGAGAGCAGAATGTTATAATACCCACCTTTAAACAGATGATAGATCCGGGGCTTATCCCCGAAACCATCGTCAATAAACTTGGTGATGTTGGACTCTGGGATTTGAACCCCTTAAACCTGTTTCGTATCAACTGGCATAATGAGCCTAAAGAAAGTGGTGGCAAATTTAGCGGGGTAAACTATCTGGTGCTTCCAAAAGAACTCACCGGTATAGATGCCAGAATCGTGATTTTGCTGGGTAAGTGGTTTCCCACCGGGGCTCATAAGGTGGGTGCGGCATATGCATGTCTTGTGCCGCGTCTGGTGACGGGTCAGTTCGACCCAAGTACCCAGAAGGCGGTATGGCCAAGTACTGGAAATTATTGCCGTGGCGGGGCTTACGATTCTACCCTGCTGGCCTGTGATTCCATTGCTATTCTACCCGAGGGAATGAGTAAAGAGCGTTTTGACTGGTTGGCTGGAGTGGCAGGAGAGACTATTAAAACTCCCGGGTCTGAAAGTAATGTGAAAGAGATTTTCGATAAGTGTTGGGAGCTGAGAAATTCCGGACAGGATCTGTCCATTTTCAACCAGTTTGATGAGTTTGGTAATTATCTCTGGCATTATGAAGTGACCAGCCGGGCCATGATGGAGGCATTGTCTGCCACCATGGAATCTGGAGACCGCTTTCGGGCTACGGTATCCAATACCGGATCAGGTGGGACAATCGCCTGTGGTGACTACATGAAGGAGCAGTTTCCGCTATCCAAAATCGTGGCCAGTGAGGCACTGCAATGCCCGACCCTGTTGAATAATGGCTTTGGGGCCCATCGGATCGAAGGAATTGGTGATAAACATGTGCCCTGGATCCATAATGTGAAGAATACCGATGTGGTTACTGCCATTGACGATTGCGGGCCAATGGGACTAATGCGTCTCTTTAATGAGCCTGCCGGAAAGGAGTATCTTGTGGAACAGGGTGTGGATGTGGATCTTGTGGAAAATCTCCATCTTTTGGGTATCTCAAGTATTGCTAATGTCCTGGCCGCGATTAAAACCGCCAAATACTATGAGATGGATGACAGGGATGTGATGATAACCATGGCCACCGATTCTATGGAAATGTATCAGAGCCGTCTTGGGGAGCTCACCGAAGAGGGTGGTGAGTTGACGAATATTGATGCAGCAACGACGTTCCACCGGCATATGCTGGGAGAGTCCACCGATAACATGGCAGAGCTCTCTTATGTGGACAGAAAACGGATTCACAATCTGAAATATTTTACCTGGGTTGAACAGCAGGGCAAGAGTCATGAAGAGATAGAAGCTCAGTGGTATGACGCTGATTACTGGAGCAGTATTCCGCAGTCCATGGAAAAGATAGACAGCCTGATTGATGCCTTTAATGAACGCACCGGGCTTTTGAGAAACCTGGGATGAAAGGTATGATCTGGCTGAAAAATCCTCTGGCTATCTTGCTGGATGAAGTATATGACGGCGGTGGCGGCGTTGTTATTGAAAATGACAGGATAACGGAAGTCCTTGCCTGGGGAGCAGAGCCGGCTGGCGGGAAGGTGTATCAGGTCTTTGATGCCTCAAAGCATGTTATACTACCGGGCCTTATCAACAGCCATCACCATTTTTATCAGACCCTGACCAGGGCCTGTCCACCGGCCCTGAACAAGGCGCTGTTTCCGTGGCTCAAATCTCTGTACCCTATATGGGCTGGACTCAGTGAGGAGATGATCCATGTGTCAACACGCCTGGCAGCTGCTGAGCTGCTGCTTTCCGGCTGTACCCTGGCAGCTGATCATCATTATATCTTTCCAGAAGCCGCTCCCGAGGCCCTTGACATTCAAGTGGCCGCCATCCAGGAAATTGGAATACGGGCCACCCTGACCCGTGGTTCCATGAGTCTGGGTGAGGATGATGGAGGGTTGCCGCCACGAAATACTATTCAGCGGGAAGATATAATTCTGGCAGATTGTGAACGGGTTATTGACCGCTACCATGATGATGCAGAGGGAGCCATGCTCCAGGTTGCCCTTGGTCCCTGTTCACCTTTCAGTGTCAGTGAGGATCTGATGCGGCAGAGCGCTATCCTGGCACGGGATAAAAAGGTCCGGCTCCATACTCATCTTGCGGAAACTCATGACGAAACAGCTTTCTGCAAGGATTTCTTCGGTGTGCGGCCGGTTGATTATCTTGAGCGCGCTGGCTGGCTCGATTCTGATGTATGGTTGGCGCATGGTATCCATTTTAATGGTGTGGAGATTGCACGACTCGGGGATGCCGGAGTCGGTGTCAGTCATTGCCCGAGTTCCAATATGTTTCTTGGGTCCGGGCAGTGTTTTGCCCTGGATCTTGAAAAGGCAGGAAGCCCTGTGGGACTTGGGGTGGATGGTTCGGCATCCAATGATTGCTCTAATATGATTCAGGAACTGCGGCAGGCGCTGATGTTGCAGCGGCTGCATTATGGCTCAGCTGGGGTGAGTCATTTTGATGTCTTGCGTTGGGCAACCAGAGGCTCTGCCCGCTGTCTGGGGAGGGATGATCTTGGTGTGATAGCGCCGGGTAAGCAGGCGGATATTGCCCTGTTCAGCCTAGATGAACCCCGTTTCTCAGGAGCGGGTGATCCTCTGGCTGCCCTTCTCCTTTGTGGTGCCCATAGAGCTGATTATGTGCTTGTTGCAGGGGAATGGAAGGTGAAGAGTGGCAGGCTTGTCGGCTCAGATCTTTCTGCACTTATGGAAGAACACACAGCAGCAGCACGAAAATTGATGGGTTAGGTCATTGTGTGATAAGCGGGGACAGTAAGTTATTTTACCATGGCGAAGATTCGCCTTACTATTAAAACTCTTAGAAGGAGAGACAGATGAAAAGAAGTTCACTTATGATGGCTGGTTGCGCCTTGGCTCTGGGCAGTCTTTGTTCAGTTCCCGCCAATGCAGGGGATTATTTCAGTAATACAGAAGTACAGCTCCACATGGATTTTGCCCGTGACAAGGGCTTCCAGGATGCAGTTGGCGAAGATATTGAGACCGATATTCTTACTGTTACCTTTCTCCATTATTCCGAATGGAAATATGGTGACAACTTTGGATTCATGGATATTGAGGGAAAGGATGGATATAAAGTTGAGCCTGACCAGTATTATGGTGAGTTTGCCACCCGTATAAGTTTTGATAAGATTATTCTTGGCGCTGATGCGGGCACTGAAATGCTCGGTTCTTTCCTGAAAGAGACCTACCTGAAACTTGAGTATAATGGTGGAACACCTGTTGATGGGTATGATTACATTGATGACGCCCTGCTCTATGGTATCTCTTTTGATCTTGGCTTGGGCCAGCCAAACTTTGGTTTCTCCAACATTTCTTTTCTGATTAAAGATTATAAAATCATTGATGAGAAAGATTCCAGTGAGACTTCCTGGCAGGTTACTTATGTATGGGGGCAGCCGTTTTCCATCGGGTCTGTCAACTTTGATTTCCAGGGGTTTCTTGATGTGTGGGAATACAATGATCAGGTGGTTGTACTCACAGAACCTCAAATCAGACTGAAACTTGACTCCTTCGTTGGAAAAGGCAACTTCCTTTCCGATTCAGCAATAGGTATGGAATTTGAGATTTCCAGTAGATTCTTTGATCAGGAAAACAGCGATCTTCTCTTTAATCCAACTGTATTCTGGGTGACACAGTTCTAACAGGAATATTTTCATTTTCCTGAATGTGGACGAAAGGGGTGCCTGGAGAGATCCGGGGCCCCTTTCTTTTTGAACGGCTTTCTTTACCTCAATATCGAGTTTAAATCCCATGATAGAAAAAGAAATTATTCATCTGTTGCAGCAGTCCAGGACAATATCCTTGGTTACTATTATTGACAAAAACGGTTCAGCACCGCGTCTGCCTGGATCAAAGATGATTGTGGAGGTAGACGGCACACTGCATGGAACCATCGGGGGCGGTAGAATGGAGCATGAGGCGTGTCAGGCGGCTGTAGAGGTTGCCAATGGCTCCGCCCCGCTTATCAGGGAGTTTGACATGCAGGGGAGTGGCGCTGCGGATGATACGGATATGATCTGCGGCGGTATACAGCTGGCCCTCATTGAACGTCTTGAACCTGATATGCTAACCATGTTTGAGGCATCCCTTGACTGTTTCGCGGATGGTGCCAAGGGCCTATGGGTTATTGATATCACGAATCCGGATCAACCCCTGCGCAGCTTTGTTGATCTTCAACATGGAGATCTGCCTGTTGTTGACTGCAAGGAAATCATGCGTCGCAGAGTGACCCGGCTTGTGAAGAATGGGGACAAAGAGCTGGTTATTGATCCGCTTCCAAAATGCGGCACCGTGATTCTGATCGGGGCGGGGCATGTCTCGAGGGAAGTTGCCAGGCTCGCTGATTATGTGGAGTTTGAGGTGGTAGTCTGCGATGACAGGATGGAGTTTTCCAATCCTGAGCGGTTTCCCATGGCACGATTTACACATGTGGTGTGTAATTTCAAGGAGTTGTTTAAGGATGTTTCCGTGGCAGAGGATTGTTATCTGCTGATCATGACCCGGGGCCACAGTTATGATCAGGAGGTTCTGGGGCAGGCTCTGAAAACTCCAGCCAGGTATATCGGTATGATTGGGAGCAAGAGAAAACGGACCATAACCTACTCCAATCTGCGTGATCAGGGCTTTGGTGATGCAGACTTTGCCAGAGTCCATTGTCCTGTTGGGCTTGCAATCGGATCAGAGAGTCCCAAAGAGATCGCTGTGAGTATCATTGCCGAGGTGATTGCAGCCAGGGCCGGGGCGTTGTAGTTCCCAATGAAAACAATATTTGATGTGCTGGTTAGTGATGGCGACAGGTGTATTGCTATTGTCGGTGGCGGTGGAAAAACCACCCTGATGTTCTATCTGGCGCACGAATTTAAGAAGAGAGGGCAGCGGGTTATTTCAGGAACAACAACCCGTATTCTTTATCCGACGCTTGAACAGAGCCCTGGGGTTGTGTTCTCTGATGAGGAGGGGCTTTACGAGAGGGTGGAAAAGTATCTGGCTGATGAGCGTCATGTAACTGTGGCAAAGAAATGTTCTGAAGCGGGGAAAAAACTTCTGGGGGCGGAATGCCGGGAGCTTGAAAAAATATTTGCTCGTTCCAGTGCGGAAAGAATGGTTCTGGAGGCTGATGGTGCCAGGCAAATGCCGTTAAAAGCAGCAGGAGAGAATGAACCGCTTGTGTGCGGGAGAACCGACCTCTTTATCGCTGTAGTTGGGCTTGATAGTATTGGTACGTCTCTGCTGAATGAAAATGTCTTTCGGGCAGGTCTGGTTGCGGAGCGAAGCGGTACTGCACTTGGTGATGTGGTAACACCACATACTGTGGCAAGGCTGATGTGTCACAGGGAGGGTCTTTTGAAAGGCTGTCCTGAGGGTGTCAGGAGCTGTGTTTTTTTTAATAAAAGTGATCTGAGTCAGGGGCGGAATAAGGCTCGCGCCATAGTTGCTGCAGCAGCGGGTCTCTCGGGAAGAAAACCGGACTTCTGGGTCTGTGCTTCACTGGCAGAAAAGAGCTGTGAATATGGGAGTATGTCTCTGTAACAGCTAATGGTCCTCGTGCTGCAGGTGATCCTTGAGGATGTCGTAGATAGCAGGACGTTTTTCCTTGATTTCGGTTACGCTTAACCCCTCCAGTGAATGAGGGTATTTAAGCCAGTCTTCGGTTTCATGGACATAAAAATCGGGTGCTCGCTCTATCTGGTTGCGGGTGGGTTTGTAGTAGGGAACTGCAATACGGATCTCTTCCGGGGTATTCAGACGCAGCCTGCGGTGCAGCTCCTTAATGATAGCCTCCACAGAACGGCCGGTATCAAAGACGTCGTCTACTATGAGGAGCCGGTCACTGTGCTGCATGTTTTTAACCAGGTAGTTCAGGCCAAAGAGTTTTATTTTCCGGGTCTTGTTATCAATGCCACTGTAGGAGGAAGTACGGATTGCAATATTATCCGTCTGTATGCCATGAAATGACAGGAACTCCTGGACTGCAATTCCTATGGGCGCACCTCCCCTCCACACGGCAATGATAAAGGTTGGACGAAAGCCGCTTTCAAGGACCAGTCGGCCCAGTTTGAAAGAATCTTCCAGTAAACCCTGGGCAGTTAAATATACCTTTTCCATTGAGAACCTTTTTGGGCTGAACGATAGATGTAACAGTGATTTATTTTATACAGGTAATGATCCAAAAAGGGTATCGTAAAAGTACTGATTTAATCTAATATAAAAAAAACTCTTTTGTTATAACCGCGGCCGCGGGATGAGACTATGAAAAAAATCTTTCTTGATGAAGAAACCTTGATTCTTGATTCCTTTCGACTGGGTGTGCAAATATACGAAAGTGGCTTCAAGCCAACATTTATCGTGGGGCTGTGGCGTGGCGGCAGTTCTATCGGGATCTATGTACAGGAATGCCTGCAGACTCTTGGGGTGGAAACTAACCATATTTCCTTGCGCACATCTTATCGTGGACAGCCATCCTATCAGGAGATGGTGGCAGCAGCTGATGCAGAGATAAGGGTGCATGGTACCCAGTATTTATTGGAGAACCTTAACGCAGAAGATTATCTACTGCTGGTTGACGATGTGTTCAGCACCGGAAAAAGTGTGGAAGCCGTGATAAAACGATTAAGCCGTCATCTGAAAAGAAATATGCCGGGTCAAATCCGGATCGCAACGCTTTGGGAACGACCTTCCTGTAGAGAAACGGAGGTGAAGCCGGATTTTGTCCGGCATCAGACAGAGGAGTGGCTTGTTTTTCCCTATGAGATTAGTGGGCTGACAATGGATGAGATCAAACAACACAAACCCTTTTTAATGCCGTATCTGAAGAATGTTTAACAGCTGACAACAACAGGCTGTTGCCAGGGAAAATCTATGTTTATCAGTGTTCTGGAACTCTTTACAATCGGAATTGGCCCTTCGAGCTCACACACTGTCGGCCCTATGGTGGCGGCAAAGGACTTTGCAGACAGGCTGCAGCACACCCGTTTCTCAGCGGATGCAGACCTGAATTGTCACATTAAATGTATCTTGAAGGGTTCACTTGCATATACGGGGAAGGGGCACGCCACAGACCGGGCAGTCACCCTGGGGCTTCACGGTTACTCACCCGCTGATGTTGCAGAGGAAAACGTGGATCAGTTACTGGCTGCAATCTGGGAGCTGCAATCTGTCTCTCTTGATGGTGGTCAGTCCATTCTTTTTTCACCGGAACAGGATATTATATTCGATTTTGGTGAGTCCCTGCCGCAGCATCCAAATGGGATGATCTTTGAACTCCTTGGTTCATCAGGGCAACTTCTGTTTTCAGAGACCTACTTCTCTATTGGTGGAGGTTTTATTTCTACTGCAGCGGAGATAGATCAGATCGTAGCCCCCTTGCAAATGGAACCGGTTGTCTCCTGTCAGTTTCCTTTTGATTCTGCTCATTCCATGCTCCAGATGGCTGCCGCAAGTGGTCTCTCCATAGCAGCAATGAAACGGTTCAATGAAGAGCAGACCATTGGACATTCTGCTCTGGAGCATGGGTTAGACAATATCTGGCAGGCAATGCAGACCTGTGTTGAAAGGGGGCTTGATACCGAAGGTGTTCTTCCGGGCGGAATAGACCTGCCCAGACGTACGAAATCTCTCTTTACACAACTGAAGAAACAGGTCAGGGAGGTAACAGTGAACGACTGGATGTGTGCCTACGCCATGGCAGTGAGCGAAGAAAATGCGGCAGGACATATGGTGGTTACTGCCCCCACCAACGGAGCAGCAGGGGTAATACCAGCGGTACTCTATTACTTTGTCAAGCATCAGGGGGGAACCCTTGAACAGGTTCGGGAATTTCTCCTCACAGCCAGCGCCATCGGTGGAATAATTAAATATCGAGGGTCGGTTTCGGGTGCTGAGGTTGGGTGTCAGGGAGAAATTGGTTCAGCGGCGTCCATGGCAGCGGCAGGTCTCTGTGCAGTTATGGGCGGAACCCCGCAGCAGATTGAGAATGGCGCGGAGATAGCATTGGAGCACCATCTTGGTATGACCTGTGATCCGGTGAATGGACTTGTGCAGGTTCCCTGCATTGAACGCAATGGTTTTGGTGCGGTAAAGGCTTTTACTGCTGCCTCCCTTGCCCTGTATGGCAGTGGGCAGCATTTTATGCCCCTGGATGGTTGTATTGCTGCCATGAAACAGACCGGGCTTGAGATGTCGGACAAGTATAAGGAGACTTCCCTTGGCGGTCTGGCAGTGAGTATCAGTGAGTGTTAACAGCCAGCTCCCTGTTTGTCCCGGTGAAAGACTGTTCGCAGATCTGAGCTGCTGGGGTTCTGGAAGACCTGAAGGCCGAAATAAGGCAGTGCCGCAAGGAGATGATCAAAGATGTCCGCCTGGATTGCCTCGTAGTTAGCCCAGACCTGATCTCTACTGAAAACATATATCTCCAGTGGCAGTCCGGTTTCTGTGGGTGCAAGCTGGCGGACTAGAAAGGTCATGTTGGGGTGGATCTGTGGGTGCTGACGTAGATACTCCTGGACATAAGCTCTGAATATACCGATGTTCGTCTGGCGTCTACCATTAACCGGGATCTCCTCATCGGCCCCGTGGCGTCTGTTATACTCTTCAATCTCATTCTGTTTCGGGAGCAGATACGGTTCCAGTATTTTAATTTTTTTTAGGTCTTGAAGCTGCTGATCCGACATGAAGTGAATGGTGCCAAGATCTATATTGATGGCACGTTTTATTCTTCTGCCGCCAGATTCGGTCATCCCCCGCCAGTTCTTAAATGAGTTTGAGATAAGGGCATAGGTGGGGATGGTGGTCACGGTTTTATCCCAGTTCTGGACGCGGACACAGTGGATTGAGATCTCTATCACGTCACCGTCTGCACCATATTTCGGCATTTCAATCCAGTCCCCAATCCGGACCATATCTGTGGCCGCCAGTTGAATATTGGCTACAAATCCAAGCAGGGTATCCTTGAAGACCAGCATGATAATGGCGGTGAGGCCACCCAGTAGACTGAGCAGTCCCCAAGGGGAACGGCCAGTGAGGATGGATATGAGGAATATACCACAGAAGAGATAGGTGATTATCCGGGCCGCATCGGTATACCCGCGAATGGCACCCCGATTGCGCCGCGATACTTTGGCGTAAATGGAATTGATGGAGCTGAGCAGGGCGCTGATGCTGAGGGTGGCCACAATAACTACCCCCACAAGAAGGAGGCGTGACAGGACAATGGAAGTGATGCTGTCAGCCGGGAGGAGGATATCCTTTGAGACAGAGATCACAGAAAGGGGTACAAACCAGCTGATTTTATGAAAAAAGCGATGTTCAATGAGTGGATCATCCCAGTGGAGGCGGTTTTTATGGATGATATTGACTACGATGGGAAGAATACTGCGGTGTACAAACCATGTGGCGAGCAGTGCAAGTAACAGGATCCCAAGGACAATGATGGCCATTGCCGCAAGTTCCGCTGCCTTTGGTTCGAATCCGACATCCAGCAACAGGCTGGTTATGCTGTGTTTATTCATGTTTTGGGTTCCTGTTTATTACTTCAACATCTTACCGCTCGTCCTAAGGGAGCAGTTAGTTAATTACCTATCTTACTCTGTAATCTGAATTCGTGAGCATTCCAAGCTTCCCCACACTTATAGCAGAGGCTTACCCATGGTTGTCAGGGCAGCGATAAAAGCGTAGCGACCCAGTTTCCCAATACATACTAGACAGGCAAAAGGAAAGAAATTAAATCGCAGGGAGCCAGCCACAAGGCAAAGCGGGTCACCAACTAATGGTAACCAGGCAAAGAGGAGGGACCAGGAGCCGTATCGTTTGAAAAAATGCTCAGCGCGATCTCTCTCTTTTGCCTTGATGCGCAGCACCTTTTGTAACAGAAATTCAGATCCCCAGAAACCTAGGGCATAGGTGGTGCAGGCGCCCAGAAAGTTTCCGGCCGTTGCCACAGCAACCACAGGGACGGGTTCGATGCCCTGAACAATAAGGGCCACGACAAGCCATTCAGAGCCCAGGGGCAGGATGGTTGCGGCCAGAAAGCTTAAGGCAAAAAGGGCTGTGAGGCCATTATCTAACAGGAAGGATTCCATGGATGAACGTACGCTACCAGGCGAGGAAAGTTATTCCTGCTTTATCGCTTCAAAATCGCCGTTATAAAGGTCGCACTGCAGCCAGCCATCATTGAGTACGCTCCCAGTGTCAAGGATCAGCTTACAGGCCTCTGTAGCCTGCATCGCAGCTATCAGAGCAACAGTCATGGGGAAAACACGGGGTGTGGCCGTACTTTTTCCTGGCCGCTGGTACAGGGAGTTGATAATGCTGTTTGAGCGACTTTCTACTCCAAGCTGCCCATACCAGCCCTTCACTGCCCCATGGACAAGGGGTATATTTCTTTTGTGGCAGAGTGCGGCAAGTTCTTTTCTGGCACCTGTTGAATCGAGGGCGTCGATAACGATGTCCGCCCCTGTTATTGATGAGATGTCAAAGTGATGGTGATGAAGGTCGGTGCTGAGGGCAGGGTTGATCTGCAGCAGTTCGCGGCCCAGGATACTGACTTTGGGTTGTCCAAGGCTGGCTGGGGTGCAGAAGAGCTGCCGGTTCAGATTTGATTCGGAAAAAAAATCAGGATCGCTGAGGATGAGGTGACCAATGCCTGTTCTGCACAGTATTTCAGCACTTCTTCCTCCCAGTCCGCCGCACCCGATGATTGCGATGGTGCTCGAAAAGAGCTTGAGCTGTTCTGCGGGCTTGAGTCCGTTGCGCTTATAGCGCAGGGGCAAGATGGAATGCTGCATGGCCAGGGATTCAACAGAGGCCAGGGTTGTGGAGCTCTGCCGTGCAACAGTCTGGGCTGCAGTGAGTGTTATATAACCATCCTCCACTTTTTCCTTAAGTAGAGGCAAGACTGCAAGGGTATTATCCACCACCGATCACCGGGAAGATTGCAATAATATCCCCTCCATGGAGATTTGTGTCGAACTGACAGTGCCGTGAGTTGAGCATGAGCACACCCACTTCTTCGCGGTCTATGTGCAGCGCATCCACCACCTCACCTACTGTACATCCTTCGGGAAGCTCTCTTTCTTCTTTAATGAAACGGCCTTCACGAAAGAAGGCAAAGAGCTTTACTTGAACCCGCATGGGATCTTAGAAATTCCAGAAAGCGTCGATTTCTTCACCGCTGAAATCCCATATCGCATCGTGTGGTGGAATGGATTCAGTTGCAAAGAATTCAGGGAGCCTGTCGTCAAGGTTGGTGAACCCTGCGGCCTGATTAAAGGCGTGCTCGGTTTTGAGGATGCTCATGCCTAGATTAGTAACATCAGCTGCGGTGAGACTGATTCCAAAGCGGGCGTTGAGCATATCCACAAGGGCAGGAAGGCAGGCACCGTTATCAAGAGCTGCAAAGGCGATAAAGAGGCACATTCCGGTAGAATCAATGGCTGCAGTGGCGATCTGGAGATTCCGGGAGAGTTCCACCTGTCCCTCTTTTGAAAGAGGATCGGCCGAGCCGCCCACACCGAGTATTTCTGTGGCAATGGTGTAGCCCATGGTGTGATCTGCGCCTTGGGTGGAGGTTGCATAGGTGATGCCGATTCCTTTGATGGCGCGGGGGTCGTATGCTGGAATGGCCTGGTTTTTCACAACAGGAACCCGGGTGACACCGTAGGTCTTTCCAACATTTGCAGCACCGTTGCCGATGATTCTGCCCAGGGGGGTGCCCTTGGCAATTTCATCGGTCATGATGCGGATCATCTCCTTGGAATCGCCAAAGTCGAGAACCCCGCCCTCCATGGCAACACCAAAGGCCACTGCTGTTTCAATGGTGTCAATTCCAATGTCGTCGAGGATGTGGTCCATTTCTGCAATCTGGTCAAGGTCGTCAACTGTACAGTCAGCACCCATGGCCCAGATGGATTCGTACTCAATGCCAGATGTTTTGTAATTCCCTTTCAGGTCATTGTAAATCTGTGAACACTGAATAACACAGCCCTGATGACAGCCATGTTTGGGTTTGCCACCGCGCTCAACGATCAGGTCATGCATGGTTTCACCCGAGATCTGCTCATGGCCGTCAAATTGACCTGCGGTGAAGTTTCTGGTGGGCAGGCCGCCTGCTTCATTGATGATGTTGACCAGCACATTGGTGCCGTAAGTTCCGAGAGCCTGGCTCACAGGGTGGTCAACAAGAGCTTTGGTGAACGTTTTGTTGGCCGCTTTAAACGCATCTGGATCTGCAATGTCAACTTTGTGGTCTCCGGCATCGAGCGCAATGAATTTGATTTTTTTAGATCCCATCACAGCGCCAAGACCGCCACGACCAAGGGAGCGCAGGTGGCTGTCAGGATCTTTGACAGAAATATTGGCAGCACTCATCTGCATTTCACCGGTCTGTCCAATAGAGAGGATACCGATTTTATCGGTGAATCGTCTTTCCACGGCCTCAACCACGGCAAAGTTACCCTGGCCGACCAGCTCTTCTTCTTTACTAATGGTAATACCATCCGAAGTCAGGCTGAGGGAGTACCAGTTGTCATCCTGTGGTTGCCCTTCGATGATCAGTGCCTTGCAACCCATCCTGGCGAGTCGCTGGGCTGAGGTACCGCCGGAGTTCGATTCCTTGATGGTTCCGGTGAGTGGACTTTTGGAACCGCAGGAGATACGGCCGGAGTTGGAAGCTGTGGTGCCGGACAGCAGACCCGGTGCAAAAATCAGCTTATTATTGGGTCCCAAGGGGTGGCAGGTGGGAGGAACTTCAGCGGCCACTATTGTAGATGTGAGGCCACGGCCTCCATGCCCGGCCCAGTCAGCCGGAACATCTTCGATGGAAGTGGAAAGGTCTGTCATATTTACGCGAAAAATTTTATCTGCCATGGTGTCTCCTCAGGGTGAGTAGTGGTAAGAAATATACTTTGAACAGTATATAGATTTTCCTGCGAAAAGGGCAAGAAGAATTCTCGTTTCCAGAGACAAATATCTTTTCTTGTCCGTGATCATCCGTGGCCGGTGGCATCAGTTTCCAGCAACTAACAAAGGGTGAGCTCTGCAGGGGACAGTTTTGTCATCCTGGCAGCCCCAACCTGCTCATCACTGCTCGTAGATGAGATTCCCGGAGTCACGCAGGCTGTAGCCGCCAAGCCTGTCGACCAGTGTTTTAAACTCGATACTGTTGTGGATCAGCTCGAGAAGGGCCATTATTTTTATATCTTCCATGAACTGTTTCGGAATAATCAGATCGTATCGTTCCTCAGCCACAGGGACAAAATCAAGATTCAGTGCATTGGCGGCAGCCAAGATACCCATGCCGCAGTCCACGCTACCGTTGGCAATGGATGCGGCTATACTCATGTGGGTGTATTCTTCGTGGTCGTAGCCATTTATTGCATCGGGAGTGATTCCAAGATCCCTGAGGGTCTTGTCGGTGAGGAGTCTGGTTCCGGCGCCGTTCTGGCGGTTGATAAAACGCAAGTTTTTGGATGCCACATCATTCAGTCCCGTGATATGAAGGGGATTTCCCTTTGCCACAATCAGGCCCTGCTGTCTGTAGCAGAGATTGATAAGTTGCAGAGGGATCCCTTTCAGGAATCGTTTTATAAAAGAGATGTTGTATTCACCACTCTCTTCATCAAGGAGATGACTTCCAGCCAGGTGAGCCTCACCACGCTTGATGGCCATAATTCCACCCATCGAGCCCACATGGGCCGATGAAATGCGGATTGTCTGCTGCCCTTTGTGGAGGAGGTTGGCAAGGACATCTATGATATTGTCATGACTCCCAATGGCGACCAGAGTGGATTGCACATCGCTGAGTGGACGCAGCAGTTCAACCTGCACCTCTTCACCTGCTCCTGCACCTTCTGAGCCCACAGGCAGGGTGAGGAGAGCATCTCCACGTACCAGTGACATCACGGCTCCTGCACCTTTTCCGGCAGGTGTTGCCATGAGTTCTTCTCCTACCTGACCCAGAGTGATCCGGACAAATTCATCAACTCCCATGGCGGAATGAACGGGGCGGGACATGCGTGCTGTTGTCCACTGTGGTTCCATTGGTTTTATGTCCATGAAGTCATTTATCATATCACGGACAAAGAGCCGCATGGTGAGAATGGCTGAGACTGGATAGCCGGGTAGACCAACCACAGGTGTGTCATCTACAATAGCCAGGATCACAGGTTTTCCGGGTTTGATGGCGACTCCATGGACCACCACTTCACCTAATTCTGCAAGTACAGTCGATGTGTAGTCACGAGTCCCTGCAGATGCTCCGGCGTTGATAATAACCACATCATTCTCGGCGGCTGCATCCGTTATGGCCTCCTGGAGTTTCTCTTTATCGTCAGAAACAGGGAACGCACCACTGGCCACTGCTCCCCATTCATTGAGATACCCTGCCAGAATCCTGGAATTGAATTCAATAATCTGGCCGGGTTCAGGAGTGGTTCCGGGCTGAATCAGCTCAGATCCTGTGGGGATAACCACCATCCGAGGTGCTTCTTTAACAGAAATTGTGGTGACTCCTGTGGCAAGCATTGCTCCCTGGTCAATGGGTCTGATGGTGTGGCCTTCCGGGATTATCAGCTCTGTGGCAACAATATCTTCTCCAATAGTACGGACATGCTGCCAGGGGGTGGCTGGTATGGCCAGCTCAACTTCCCCGTTGTCCACTTGGTGCACATCTTCAATCATCACCACAGCGTCAAATTCCAGGGGGAGTGCATTGCCGGTATTCACTGCTTTGAACTGTTTTTCTGTGAGCCGAACCGGGGAAGCATCACTTGCGGATGCAAGATCTGCAAAATGGACAGCGATACCATCCATGGCTGCGACATTATGGGAAGGGGAGGAGTGGCCTGCAAAGACAGGGGCTGTGGTTATTCTTCCAAGGGCCTCCTCAACTTCAATTTCAGTATGTCTGGCAGCCTTTGAAAAGTTGATTTTTTTAAGGGCTGCGTGCCATTTGTCCTTTGCCTTATGAAGTGGCATGTTTTTTACGTATATATTTTTTGGTGTCATAAGAGAGTATTGCTGGTGTTTTAGGTTAGTCTGGCCTGTGACTGGCAATGGTTTCAGGATAAAAGGTGTATTTTGACAGGAGTATCTTTAGTCACTCCCTGGGATGGTTCATCAATGAAAAAATACCCATGAGCACGGGAAAGCGTTGAAATAGCGCCAGATTTACCGAGAACTGGAACGGCAAGGGGCAGGTCATTGCTGCGTTCCTGCAACTGGACCCGTACCAGATCCAGCCTGCCTGCAGCAGAGTTAATGTTTCTGTCCACAACGGCCTCAATGGTGGGGGATGACAACTGACAGGAATCCACTTTACCGGCAAGCTTCTCAAGAGCAGGAGTAACAAAAAGCTCAAAGCAGACCATGGCCGATACCGGGTGCCCGGGTAGACCGAAAATGGCGGTCTGTCGGCTGAGGCCGATTATGATGGGTTTTCCGGGTTTAAGGGCCACGCCATGGACAAGAATACCGGGGTTGCCAAGTTTTTCTATGACCTGTTCACCAAGATCCCGCATCCCCACAGAGCTGCCGCCTGAAAAGAGTACAATGTTGTTTTCGGCTGTTGCCCGTGCAAGGGTGTTATAGAAAACATCTTCACTATCTGAGACGATACCATAATCGGTGACTTTTGCACCGAGTCGTTCGCAGAGCCCTGATAGAACTATTCCGTTAATGTCCCGGATCTTACCTGGTGGCGGGGACTCGGACCAGGGCACAATCTCATCACCGGTGGAGAGGATGGCGACCCTAGGTTGTTTGTAAACCTCAACTTCTGCAATCCCGAGTCCTGCCAACAGACCAAGATCCTGAGGACGGAGCAGCTGTCCCTGTAACAGGGCAGGGCTTTCTTGTTCAATGTCCTCGCCGCGGGCAATGAGGCTTGTGCCCACGCCAACACTTTTGACCACCTCAATCATTTTGTCGTCAACGGGAATGGTGTGTTCAAACATAACCACCGCATCACTGCCCCGGGGCAGCAGGCCACCTGTAGCAATACGGTGGCATTTCCCTTGAGTAACTTCTCCTTCCGGCATCTGGCCCATGGCTACATTTCCAGCAATTTCCAGATAGCAGGGCGAGGTGCTGCTGGCGCCAAAGGTGTCTGCAGCACGCACCGCAAAGCCATCCATGGTGGATCGTGGGTGGATGGGGAGGTCTTCCGGCGCAGAAATATCAGCACTCAGGACACGATCCAGAGCATCTGACAGTGGGCAGTATTCAGAGGGAATGACTACATTCCGGAGACCATTTAGAAGAATGGACCGGGCCTTTGCAACAGGGGTTAAGCGGACACGGCCCAACATGTCTTTAAGTTCAGCGGCGCTCATTTGTGCTCCTGACCTGAAGATGGATTCTGTCGTTCATGGGCAGTTTGTCTGCCAGCATATCGGGGGAGACTGTCTGTTCGTTGACTGAGAGTTGCAGGATGCCTTTGAGTAGCGGGGGGCGGTAGCTCAGAAATTTAATCAGAGCTGATGCTGAGAATCGACATCCTTCAGAAAGGAGTAACGCTCCTCTTTCAACGGCAATGATATTAAAAAGTTTGAGGCGGATCTGCACTGGGGCTTTGATTGTAGATATACCTTCATGTTCAGTAGCGCTTTCGGTGCGCAGGGAAGCATGCACGCCACCTTTACGGAAAATGGCTCCGGCAAGACCCGGCATGGCAGCAGAAAGGGCAAGGACCGTAGCCTTGCCAAAGAGTTTCTGGCCCATGTTGTCTGCCGGCAGGCCGTCCAGGAATACGGTTTCAACCCGGTTTCTGATATATTCTGCAGTGAATCCCGGCAACGTCAAGAGCATATCGCAGATTGTTGTTCCCTGTGGCACTTCCAGGAAAATCCCGTTCTGGAGCAGGGTTGTGAACCTGGGCAGAACAGCGGGACTGACCAGTAGTGAAACTCTAGGTATTTGCGGCGTATCAACTTTGGACATAGGTGTCGTATTTGGTGAGGTATATTTCAGTCAAGGTGAGAAATGCCGTGACAATCAGTGGCCCGTAAATGATTCCCAGCACACCATATACGCTGAGACCACCAAGGATTGACAAGAAGACCAGCAGGGTGTGCATCTGTACCTCGTCACCTACCATCTTGGGTTTTACCAGGTACTCGATGGAAAAGGAGAGGGTGAGGTAGAAGAAGAGGAGGAAAATACCTGCGGCCATCCGGTCATTGAGTATAAGAATCAGGGCTGCCGGGATCATTACCAGGCCGATTCCGAAGATGGGAAGGAAGGCCAGGATAGCCATGATTCCGCCCCAGAGGATGGGGGAGCTGATTCCTAAAATGGCAAATATGGCACCGCCTAGTAACCCCTGAATAAGCCCGCAAATGCCGTTTCCCTTAAGAATGGCATTGGCAATTTCTTCGAATTTTTCCAGAAGCAGAATGTCTTCGTCGTTGGGCAGGGGGGAGACTGCAACTATGAACTTGACCAGTCGATCTTGGTCGATGAGGAGAAAGAAGATGATCAGGATCATCATAAAAAAGAGCATCACAAACTGGAGGATATTTGCGGCCCACGAACTGGCCTGATTGTACACAAAGAGCCCGGCCATCTTTGCAATGTAGGAAAACATGGCTGTAATTTGGGCTGGTTCAAAGCTGAATCCAAAGTCCTTCAGGTACTCCTGAAACTGCAGGATAAGTGGGCTGTCCTGCATGAATATCTGCAGTTTCATCCCTACCTGGGTGCTGCGACCCCAGTGATATAGGCCCAGAGCTTCACTGGAGAGGGCCCCCACAAAAAAGAGGAGTGGGATGAAGACGATTAGTATGATGAGCAGGCAGGTGAATATGGATGCCAGGCTTTCCGAAATTTTTCTGCCAAGTAGCTTGTACACAGGTCGAAAAATATTGGTGAGCAGAAATGAGAGGACCAGGATGGACCAGAATGGCCACAGAATGTATCCCAGAAAGATGATGGAGATCAGGAAAATCAGTAAAAAATACCAGATCCGCATGGGACTGGGTGCTTTTTGAGGTACGGTCGGTAATGTGTTCTGGTTACTCATATAAAGATTTTCTCTCCCATGCTATACTGTGTATGATAGGAAAATGTTGCAATTTTTATGAATTTGGGTACTTTTACTCCCTGTCGATCGTAATTTCAAATTACGCACAGCAACATTCCCCTATTACTATATAATGGACTGCGGTTGAAGCAAGAAGAAATGCTTCCCTTAGTGTAAAAGAGGTACATCATGTGGAAAGATTTAGAGATATCGGTATGTCGATGCGACGACGAGCAGCGTAAGGAGAAGCCGGATCAGGGGAACCTGGGCTTTGGCAGTTACTTCACCGACCATATGTTTCTTATGAAGTGGTCTCGCGAAGAGGGCTGGCACGATGCAGAAATCTGTCCCTATCAGGATTTCAGTATGGATCCTGCTGCAATGGTTTACCACTATGGTCAGGCAATTTTTGAAGGTCTGAAGGCTTATAAGGGTGACGATAACCAGATTTTCATGTTTCGTCCGGAAGATAACCTGGAGCGAATGAATGGCTCGGCACTGCGTATGTGTATGCCGCGTATTCCTGTGGAGACGGTCCTGAAGGCAATAAAAGCCCTGGTCTATCTTGATCGGGACTGGATTCCTACAGGAGATGGGGCAACTCTGTATCTTCGCCCCACAATGATTGCTGTGGAGCCTGCTCTTGGAGTGCGGCCATCGGAACACTACTATTTCTTTGTTATTATGTCTCCTGTGGGAGCCTATTATGCAGAGGGATTCAATCCCACTAAAATATGGGTTACCGACAAATATGTGCGCGCTGTGAAGGGCGGAGTGGGCCATGTGAAGACTGCGGGAAACTATGCCGCTTCCATCATGGCTGCCGAAGAGGCAAATCGTGCCGGATATACCCAGGTGCTGTGGCTTGACGCCTGTGAACGTAAATACATTGAAGAAGTGGGAACGTCCAACATTTTCTTCAGGATTGACGATGACCTGATCACACCTCCGCTTGGAGGGTCGATTCTTGGTGGAATCACCCGCGATTCTGTTATTCAGCTGGCGAGAAGCTGGGGGATTACGGTGACGGAAAGGCAGGTTACCATAGATGAAGTGCTTGCTGCCATTGAGGATGGCAGCTTGAAAGAGTCTTTTGGCTCAGGCACGGCGGCTGTTATTGCTCCCATCGGTGAGCTCTGTTATCAGGAGAAGAAGTATGTAGTGGCTGATGGGAAGACCGGCGATCTTTCACAACGGCTTTTTGATGAGCTGCAGGCCATTCAGAACGGAAAACAGGAAGATCCTTTCAAGTGGGTGGTCCGGGTTGGCTAGTGTCTATTTTACGGCGCAGATCGTGTAAAATAAAAAACATAAATTCAAAAACTTGGGGCGAATGCTATTTTTTTTTGCATTCGCCCCTTGATTTTCACAAAAGCAAACCTATAGTTTTGCGCAGTTCAACAGTAGCCGGATTTTTGCCGGATTATTACTTATCGTTCAAAGATTGGCGCTAAGGTTCTGATCTTTGTAACCAAACATACGTTTTACAGGAGGTAGTACATGAAAATCCGTCCATTAAATGATCGTCTTCTGGTAAAGAGACTTCAGGAAGAGGAGAAAACAGCAGGTGGTATCATTATTCCCGATAGCGCAAAAGAGAAGCCAGCCGAAGGTGAAGTTGTTGCTGTAGGTCCTGGTAAAGTTGCCGATAATGGTGAGCGTGTTGCTCTTCAGGTAAAAGAGGGTGATATGGTTCTCTTTTCCAAATACGGTGGAACCGATGTCAAGCTCGATGGTGAGGACTTCCTCATTATGCGCGAAGAAGACATTCTTGGAATTGTAGAATAAATATTGACAATCTCGTAAAAAAGTCAATTGATAGATGGCTAAGTAAAAAGCATCAGATGCGGGGCGCGTATTATTTGTTTTATTTCGGCATACAGGGGTATGTCGTAATCAAACAAAAAATGCAGCAACGAAGCAGGTGAAGAGTTTTTACGACGCCATCATTGTTGGATTACCTGGTTATACATATATATAGGAGAATAAATCATGGCTGGAAAAGATATTAAATATGGAGTGAAGGCACGCGAGTCCATTCTCGCTGGTGTCAACATCCTTGCTGATGCAGTAAAGGTGACCCTTGGACCCAAGGGTCGTAATGTCCTGATCGAGAAATCTTTTGGTGCACCCACCATCACTAAAGACGGTGTAACTGTTGCCAAGGAAATTGAGCTCACAGACAAGTTTGAAAATATGGGCGCACAGATGGTTCGTGAAGTTGCTTCCAAGACCTCTGATGTTGCGGGTGATGGTACAACCACCGCCACAGTACTTGCTCAGGCAATCTATCGTGAAGGCGTAAAGCTTGTTGCTGCCGGTGGCAACCCAATGGAGATCAAGCGTGGAATCGATAAATCCGTTGATGCCATCGTTGCTGAGCTTGTAACTATTGCTCAACCCACTAAAGAGCAGGCTGAAATTGCTCAGGTTGGAACCATTTCTGCCAATAGTGACGAGACCATCGGTAAGATCATTGCCGAGGCCATGGACAAGGTTGGGAAAGAGGGCGTTATCACCGTTGAAGAAGCAAAATCAATGGATACTACACTCGACGTTGTAGAGGGTATGCAGTTTGATCGCGGTTACCTCTCTCCCTACTTTGTGACCGATGCCGACCGCATGGAGATCAACATGGAAGATCCTTACTTCCTTCTTGTTGAGAAAAAAGTATCCAACATGAAAGACCTTCTCCCCGTACTTGAGGCTGTTGCCAAAATGGGTAAGGGACTGTTCATTATTGCTGAAGATGTTGATGGTGAGGCCTTGGCCACACTGGTTGTCAACAAACTTCGTGGAACCCTGAACATTGCAGCTGTTAAGGCTCCAGGTTTTGGTGATCGTAGAAAGGCAATGCTTGAAGATATCGCCATTCTCACCGGTGGACAGGTTATCACCGAAGACCTTGGAATCAAGCTTGAGAATGTAACCATTAATGATCTTGGTACTGCTAAGCGTGTTGTTGTTGATAAAGACAATACCACCATTATTGATGGCGCTGGTGATAAAGATGCCCTTGAGGCCCGTGTTAAGCAGATTCGTAATCAGATCGAGGACTCTTCTTCCGATTACGATCGTGAGAAACTCCAGGAGCGCCTTGCCAAACTGATCGGCGGTGTTGCTGTGATTAACGTAGGTGCTGCCACTGAGATCGAGATGAAAGAGAAGAAAGCCCGTGTTGAGGATGCACTGAATGCAACTCGCGCAGCTGTTGAGGAAGGAGTTGTTCCCGGTGGTGGTGTGGCGTATATTCGTTGTCTGAAGGCCCTTGATGCACTGACTCTTGAGGGTGAGCAGGAACTTGGTAGAAATATCCTGATTCGCGCTCTTGAAGAGCCCGTTCGTCAAATTGCAGGAAACTCAGGATGTGAAGGTTCTGTTGTTGTTGAGCATGTGAAAGGCCTTGAAGGTCCTCATGGCTTCAACGCTGCTTCCGAAGAGTACGAAGACTTGATCGCTGCAGGTGTTATTGACCCTGCTAAAGTTGCCCGTACAGCTCTGCAGAACGCAGCCTCTGTTTCAGGTATGCTCCTCACCACAGAGTGTGTGATCGCTGATTCTCCTGACGAGGGTGATGGTGGCGGTGCAATGGGTATGCCTCCAGGAGGAATGGGCGGCATGGGCGGCATGGGCGGAATGGGCGGAATGATGTAATTCCCCAACGTTCAGTCTTTCTGAATACAAGAAGTATAAAAACGGGTCTTCTTTGTGAGGCCCGTTTTTTTGTTGCACTCAATGAGGAAAAAAGTTGACAGTGAAGCCTGAATAAGGTATTTAATTTCCTCTTTACATATGGCGATGTAGCTCAGATGGTTAGAGCATACGGCTCATATCCGTAGTGTCCGGGGTTCAATTCCCTGCATCGCCACCATTACACATTCCAGTATCATTCGATACTGTCCGAAAAGGCCCGAAATATCGGGCCTTTTTCTTTTTCTGTTGTCCGGCAAAATTCAGTGAGATATAGTGAGATCCATAGGTTTTGGGGGATTTTTTGAGAGCAAAAGGCCCCCAAATGGAGGGAAAGTCCATACCTAAACGGATTGCGCCGCTTACTGATACCAAAGTCAGAACCGTCAAACCTGGTAAAAAACTCTTTGATGGAGGGGGGCTTTTGGTTACCCCTTCCGGAAGTAAACTCTGGAATTTTAAATATCGGTTTGAAGGCAAAGAGAAAAAGCTTTCTTTTGGAGTCTACTCTGATATTTCACTTGCTGAAGCTAGGCAGCGTCGGGAACAGGCACGGTTTTTACTGGCCAATGGAGTAGACCCCAGCGCCACCAGAAAATCACAGAAGGTTGCAGAGACTCAGGAGACGGAAACCTTCGAGGTTATTGCCCGTGAGTGGCATGCTAAGTTTGCTCCTTCCTGGGCGGCAAGTCATGTCGGCAAAATAATTCGTCGCTTTGAACTCTATGTTTTCCTCTGGATCGGTTCAAAACCGATTAAATCCATCACTGCTCAGGAATTGCTGTCTGTTCTCAGGAGAATTGAGGCCAAAGGTATCCTTGAAACAGCTCATCGGACACAGCAGAATTGCGGCCGGGTTTTCTGCAACGCAGTAGCCACAGGCAGAGCAGAGCGTGATCCAAGTGGTGATCTGCGTGGAGCTCTGCCTCCGGCCAATGGCAAGCACATGGCCACTATTACTGATCCGAAAGAAATCGGCGGCCTTCTGCGGGCCATTGCCGGCTACCAGGGCAGTATTGTCACTCGCTGTGCTCTACGCCTTGCGCCATTGGTCTTTGTTCGTCCTGGAGAATATTCTCTCTGAGCTGGACTATCCGAACATTGCGCTGAACGGTGATGAAGCCGATGTCTGGGAACTGCTTGGCAGTACCACCTCCACCAGGCTGCGGGTCATTGTCGGCAAAAATAAAATTGTATTCATTGGTGAAGCCCAGCGAATCAGTAACATAGGAATTACCCTTAAATTGTTTGCCAATAAGCTGAAGGATATCCAGGTTATTGCCACCGGCTCCTCATCTTTCGCATACGATCGTAGTCGTACCGTTGAGCTCTCCGCAAAAATAAACGAACCACTCACAGGCAGAAAGTATCAATTTCAGCTTTTTGCACCATCATACATGGAAATGATTGAGCATCATGGCCTGCTGACAGAAAACAGACTCCTTGAGCACCGGATTATCTATGGCTATTACCCTGAAATAATCACCCACCCCGGTGAAGAGCGGGAATTACTGCAGCTCTTAAGCGACTCTTTCCTCTATAAAGATCTGCTGCTCCTCAGTAAATTCCGGTTAAGTTTTTGCATATGAGTACAAGTCATTCTGCTCTTTGAAATTTTGCAAGCTGTCTGTATTGCAATAGGAATTGCGCAGTTCATTTTGAATTTTGATACGTAACTGCCGCA